>JBJSYU010000495.1:0-18541 GCA_046089945.1 Candidatus Methylumidiphilus sp. | reverse complement strand
GAACCATGGAATGTGTAACGATTTTCGTATGACGTGTTGAAATTGCATTGTCAGACATGTAGATCATATATCCAGTGAGTTTCACGCCCAATCTATTAATATCATTCAAGTCTTAATGGGCGGGCAAGCTTTATAAACCTTTGCGGGCCTTATCAAAACGCTCTTTCTGACACTACAAAACTTTTGAGGACATTCATGAAAAAATCAGCAGTTGTTCTGGCCGTTGCCGCCACCCTGCTCGGCGCCGCGTCCACCGCGCAAGCCCACCAGTACTACAACCTGACCGGCGCAGGCACACTGGAGTCCGGCAACGCCGCTATCGGTTTCGGCATTGCCAACAGCATCAACGGCACCGACGGTGTGTCGGCCGGCTCCAACGTCGCCACCGGCTCGCCGTTCCGCGTTGCCAATGGCACCAACACCTTCGACCTGGCCGCCCCCAGCGCCAACAACCTGATTCCCGGCACCGGCACTGCCGCCGCCACCGCCACTGAAATCCCCGGCAACCTGCCCTACAACTGGTACTCCGGCCAACACACTACTGCCACGGGTTACACCAAGCGCGAGCATTACACCGGCACCAGCGCCACCGACAACAGCAGCCCAATTTTTTCCGGTTTTATTAGCGGCGCGGTGCCGACCCTGCCGAATGGCGTGGTGCTGCCCGGCACAATCGCCAACTGGAACCCCGCCAGCCTGCCTAGCAGCTTGTGGAAGGCTTACACCGACAAAAACGGCGGCACCAACGCCGCGACCTGGGGCACTATCATCGCCGATCCAGTCAATGCCGACGACCACGCCTACCTCGCCGTGGCCGGCAATTCCGCCAGCACCGGCCTGGGGCTGGACTATGGCCTGCTACACATTTCCTGCGGCACCAATACCGCGGACAACAACTGCGCCAGCGCTGGCGATGTGCTGACCACCATCACCATCAAGAACGACACCAACTACAGCAGCAACAACGGCCTGCTCGATGTCGCGCTGTACCGCAACGTGGACACCAGCACCACCTCCAACCGCAACGCCGCCAGCACCATTGGCGAGACCGCTCCGCAAGGCTCCAACCTTGGCGCGCCGATCTGGACGGCCAGCATGAGCAGCGCCAGCGACATCCTGTACTACAGCTTCATCTTCAACCAGGCTGAATGGAACGCCACCGGCACTGCGGGGCTGGAAACCAACGGCTTCTACACGCTGGTGATCGGCGCCCACGGCGGCAGCGCCACTAACGGCATCGTCTACGACGCCTTTGTCACCACCTCGCCGGTGCCCGTCCCCGCCGCCGTCTGGCTGTTCGGCAGCGCGTTCGCAGGCTTTAGCGTGTTCGGCCGCCGCAAGCAGGTCGCCAAGTCCGCCTAATTTGCCGGCTTCGGCCTAAACGGATTTAAGGCTCAAACAAAAAAGGGCGCGGCCATTAGGCCGCGCCCTTTTTTGATTGCTGATTCTGATGGAGTCCAAAGCTTGCTTTGGGCGTTTCAAACCCGTCCAGAGCAGGTTTTGGACTCCAAGGCAAAACCGTCGGCAAGCTTAAGTCCATGGGCTTTCAGGCTTTGGCCGGCAGGGATGCCGGCGCTATGTCGATGTAAACGCCGAGAAGGATGCCGTCGTTCAGGTTGCGCAGCCGCGCCTTGGCTCTGCCCCGAAGAAGGCTAAGCGCCCAACGGCGGCTGGGGCTGGAATGGAAGGAAGGGGGAGATGTTGTGACAGGGGGCAGGCGGCAGCTTGCCACGCGCGCGGGAGTTCATTTCCCGGAAGCCGCCTCAGGTCAGCGTGTCCATCAGGTCGATCATGAATTCCATGTCCTCGTCATCGACCGGCTCCCATTGCGCGCAGCCCAAAGCCTCCAAAACGCCTTGGCCTTTTTCGCATTGGTGCGCGGTCAGCAGCGCGTCCAGCAGGGGCTTGCGGTGTTCCTGGATGCCAGGCGCTATCATCAGCGAATGGTGGACGACTTGGATTTGGCTCCGAACCAAGACCCGCAGCTCCCTGCGGATGACTGAACTCAAGCCGTTGTAGGCTTCGACCAGGAATATGCCGGCCTCGGCGGTCTGCTTGATGAGCTGCTTCGCCACCAGCACATAGTTGTCGCAATCGACCATCTGGATGGCGCCGGCGTCGAGTTCCGCCGGCTCCAGCATGATCATCCCCATCATATGCACGTCGGGGTCGTCGGTGGTGGCCAGCCGGATGCCAGACGGCAGGTCTTCGATTTTTTCAAAGGGGCTGTGGGCGCTGACGGCGATGATGGCCTCGTCCGCGATGCCGCCGAATTTTGCCAAGGGCTTGAAGCCTTTCTCGCGCACGAGCATCGCCGCGTCATAGGGGTTGGCGTAGATCAGGTCAACCTTGTCCGACTCTATCGCCTCGCGCTGGCTTTGGAAGTCGTCGTAAAGCTGCAAATGGAAGTGCAGATCCAGAACCTTTTGCAGCCAAGTGTTGAAGATAAACCACCCGGACAGCCGGTCGGGCGTGAAGTCCGGGCTTACGGTGAAGATGTGCGTGGTCATGGAAAAGGGGCTTCCTCGGTCGGCGGCCTAGAATAAAGTGGGGTACAGGCGCATGCATTCTTCGATTTTTTGCCGCGACGGCTTGCGCCTGACCGAGGTGTAGCCGACGACCTTGCCGTTGCGGACGTTGGGTATAACGGTCGCCTTGACCCAATAGAAACCGCCGTCCTTGCGCAGGTTTTTCACATAGCCCTGCCATTTTTCCCCCCTGCCCACCGTGTCCCACAAGCCTTTGAACGCTACCGGCGGCATGTCGGGATGGCGCAGGATGTAGTGCGGCGCACCGATCAGCTCCTCCGCCGCGTAGCCGGACATGTCGATGAAGGACTGGTTCACATGGGTGATGACGCCTGCCGGATCGGTGCGCGACACGATCAAACGCCCTTCGGGAAACGGCGATTCCAGCCCGGTGACCAAGACTTTGCGGCGGCTTCCGTCGAAATAAGTGAGCGTGTGCTCGCTATATTCTCCAACAATGTCTTCCGGCTTCATGTCTTGCATGTGCGCTGTCTCTTCTGGCGGTGGGCGACCGTCAAATCAGGGAGGAGATGCTTTCGGCAGCGCGTTTCACGTCCAGAAAAATCAGGCCCAGCTTGGCGTTGGGCTTCGCCAGCACGGTCAGCACTGCCTCCTGGCCGGCATAGGCCATCAGCACGTAGCCTTTCTGGCCCTTGATCAAAACCTGCTCAAGGGTGCCCCGGGCCAACTCCTGCGCGGTGCGGTCGCCCAAGGAGAGCATGGCCGCGCTCATCGCGCCTAGGCGGTCTTCGTCTAGCCCTTGCGGAAGCACGGCGGCCATGATCAGGCCGTCGGTGGAAATGATGCCGGACGCCTCGATATCCGCCGAGGTTCCGTTCAATTCTTGCAGGATGGAAGTGAGCATGTCTGCGCGCATGTGATATTTCCTTTGGGTTCTTAAAGTGGGAAGACTGGGGTGTGGTGTGAAGCCGGCCTATTTGCTGTAGGCCGCCGCCAAGTTGTTGAACAAATTCCGGCTCATGCCGGTTATTTTTAAGAATTTTTCCAGCTCCTCGTGCAGCGAAGCGTTTTGGAAGGATTGCTGCATGACAATCAGGCTAAACCCCAAAATGGCGTTGACGGCGCCTAAGGCGGCCAGCCGCAGTTGGGCGTCATCCACATAATGGTGTTCAATCTCCGCAATCAGCCGGTCGCCGATCAGGGCCATGCCGCCGGCCATGAATTCCACCGGCAGGTTGACTTTCACATGCACATGGCCGACGCGGTACATGGACTTGGTGTAATCCACGTCAAACGGGCCGGTGAACAAGGAATTCAACCAGCGGATATGGGTTTGCTTGAGCAAGTCCAAGCGGCCCTCAATAAATGGCGCGGTTGCCGGAATGGTCGCCAAAGTGTCGTAAAAAGCGTCGGTGATCTTGACCAAGCTGGGGGATATCGCCGGCGCTATCCGCACCAGCAAAATTTCCCGCTCCGGCGTCAAGCCGGAAAATTTTTTCGCGTACAGGGTGAGTGTTTCAAAGTCAATTTGAGCCATGATCCTTTTCTCTAGTTAAATTGCGCCATTTTTTGGATGGGCCGGTTAGGTGTAGCGCAGGTTGAGCATCCAAACCAGCTTAACGAAATTCGGATGGTTCAGCCGGGGCATGCCGCCAATTGCCAACACGAAGCGGACTTTGCCGATGTAAATCGGCCAAAAGCCCAGCAGGCTGTTGCCGTTGGCGTCTGCCAACGACCAAGCGCTGGAGTTTAGCCCCATGTTGTTGAACAACAGCCCGGAGCGGCGCTCGTGCAAGTCCGCCAAGCTGGCGCTGAGGGCGGACAATTCCTCGGCCACTTCGTGCGGAAAGCCGTTGGAGGCCAGGTAAAAGCCTTGCGCGTCGGCCAGCAGCACCTTGTGTTGGCTACCCAAATTGAGCAAGAGATCCGGCAGAGCCTCTTCCAAAGGCAGCGTGGAGCAACTGAGCGGGGCTTCGAAGCCTTGCACCCAGCCAATTTCCTGTAGCCGCTCCAACATCGACAAAGCCTGCTCCTCGTCATCCAGCCCCGACCACGTTTGCAAGCTCTCCAAGGTTAGCCGGGGCGTCGTGTCGTAAGTCAGCAGCATCCGCAGAAACTGTTTGGTCGGCGAAGCCAGGGGATTGGAGAATGCATGGTAGCAGCCACCCGGCGTCGGGTGGATATAGAGGTTATCGACCAGCGTAAACCGTTTCAAGTGATTACTCCTCAAGCACGGGGTCGATGGCGTAAAGCAGGGCTTGCACCAGCAACGACACATCCGCCCGCACACGCCCGTCCACTTCAAAAATCGGCGGCTTTAGGCCCAGCGCCTCAAACTGTTTGTGGTATTCCTCCAGCACCGGCTTGGGACTCAGATCCATCTGGGTGACACCCACCACGAGGCTGGTCGCGTCGATGAAGTCGCGGAATTTGCCGGTGAAGAACCTGACATCCTGGAATGGGTCGGCGCGGGTGTTGTCCAGCAGCAGCACTAGGCCGATGCCGCCGGTGGTCAGGATATCCCACATGAAGTCAAAGCGCTCCTGTCCCGGTGTGCCATATAGATGGATTTTTTCACCCCCCGGCAGATTCATGACGCCGTAGTCCAAGGCCACCGTGGTGGAGGCTTTGCGGGTTTTTGTCATATCGCTGGCGGCGGCATCGGTGCTGACCGGGGGAATATCGCTCAAGGAGGCGATGGCGGTGGTTTTCCCGGCGCCTACGGGACCAGTGAAGATTATTTTGTTGTACTGGCTCATGTATGGGCTTCCGTAGCGTTAAATCAATTTCAGGCGGCTGAGTATCTTCCTGAACAGCGACTGGCGTTCAGGCTGCGCGATGGCCGCAGGCCTCTCTGTTTCCGGTGTAGCTTCCGCCGCCACGGTGATGGCCTGCTGGCCGATCAGCCCCAGCGCAAAGGCCGCGCTGACGAAAGCAAACATGTATTGTTGGCGGATGCCCATCCTTTTCGCCGCGCCAACCAGCGTTTGCGGCTTGGCCACCAATAGCGCGGCGATGCGCATGGCATGGGGGGGCAGCACAAGGCGCGTCATGCCCGGCCAGCGCTTCAGGAAAACCGCCTGGTGGATGTCCAGTCCTTTGGGGAGCCTGCCTTTGGAGGTGAACAAGGCGACTTTCCACAGGAAGGCGTCCAGCCGGACGAGGTGGCTGGAGTTGAGGATCTCCTCCAATTCTTCCGGGCCGACCGGCTTAAGGTTGACCACTTGCTGGAGCGTGATGGCATCGACATCCACCCCGACGATGTTGCGGAAAGGTATGCCGCAGGCCGCCCGGACTTGGGCCTCGTCGGCCTGGATGTGGATGAAGCCCTGCTCCGGCAGGATGGTGATGAACTTCCATGGCGTTTCCAGCCGGATGGCCTCATTGCGGCTGCTGGCGACTTTGACCGCCGATTGGATATGGCCTTGCAGGTAGGCCCTGGGATCGTAGAACGCGCTTGCCAATTGCGCCGGCTCGGACGGGTCGATGTCGTCGCGGTGGCCCAAGTAGCTTTTAAAGCCTTGCTCGTCCAGCAGCATGGCCACTCGATGGACGGCGGTCTCGTCTTTTCCGGGCCGGGCGACGACCTTCACGCCTTCGGCGATAGAAGTCCGGGCTTCGCCCGCAGGTTTGGATGGGCTGGCCTTGGGCAGCGGCGTGGCGGGCTTGGTTTCTTGTCGGCTGGGCGTGGTGGCGGGGGGGGGCGGCGGGGTGGGCGCGGCAGACTTGCGGCTGGCCCAACTGAACAAAGAAGGCTTTTTCTCCTTGGCGGGCGTGGACTTTATCAATGCGCGCGCCTTTTCGATGGCGGCGATCATGCTTTGCGCCTGGGCCGGCTTTTTGACGGAAACGATTCCCTCGGCGCTCTCCTGGTCTTTCACCGACAGAGCGATGAACACCCGCTCCGGGTGGCTTTCGCGCTGCTGCGCCAACAGTTTCGCCCCTTGCTGGGTGTCCAAGTCAACGAGGAACACCTCGCCTTCCTTTTCGTGGTCGACGATGACCGCCTGGTTTTGGCAGGGGCCGCGAAAGAACATGCGAAACAAGTTCAAGGCTCGCTCGTCCAAGCCGATAACGACTACTCTCAAAGGGCCGCTCATGGGTTGGCGCCTCCCTGGGGCGGTTCAGGCTCGTCTGGGGCAAACCAGCAATCGGGCAGTGTGGGCATGATTTGGCTCAATTTCTCACGCATGGCTTGGAACCGCGCTCGGTCGCGCGTCGCTAAGTACAAGTGCGCCAGTTCGATGTGCAGCTCCTCCCGGCCGGGCTGCTCAAAAATGGCGGCTTCCAATAGATCGCGGGCCTCCTCGATCTGAAAATATTCGATGTGTTCACGCGCGTCGAGCAGAGGGTCGCGGTTCGGGTCGATGTCGATGTTGACCACATGGACCAGATGTCTGACCCCGACGATGCCGCGGCTTAAAATGGACTGCGCGGAAAACGGCAAATCTTTTTCTTCCGCAGGCGCGCCTTGCGCCAGCCAGCGCGCCAAGGCGGCGAACTGTTCCGGCAGCATGCGGTCGCGCCCTCCCATCAGCAAACGCCTGCGCAGCACCGGCCCTTTGTCGCCTAGCGCGATAAACAAATCGAGCAATGCCGAGTATAAACCTTCGCTGTCGAAATTTTCGTAGAAAAAAAAGACGCGCTGGGTGTGGCGCAGCAAATTGTACGGGTGCGCGGCGACGGCGTGGGCGAGGTGGTCGGCGACCCTGCCGGGGCCGGCCTCGATGCGCGGATTCAACGCCGACAGTTCGTCAAAGCGAAAGCCAAGCTCCACGTCGGGAATGTCGTGTGCAACGGATGGGCTGTCGGTCATCACAAGTTTGAAGGTCGGGGTTGGCTGCGAATCCATAACTCACTCAAAAGGCCCGTCAAAAAATCGGCAGGATCTTAAACGACGGGACAAGAAGTGCAAAATTACCATACTTTGGCGGTTTGCGCGAAAAATACGGTGGCGGTTTTCCAAGGCTAATCGCCGCGCCCGGCCTGCGCGGCAGCAATCCGGGCATGGGCCGGCGCCAAGGGGGATTTCCGCAAATCGGCCAAACTCGGCGAGTGGCCGGCCTCCAAGCGCGCGACCCAGGTCTGCAAAGGTTTTTGGCTGTAGTCCAGCAACAGCCTGGGAAAAAGCCCGAAGGCCAAGGCCAGCAGCGCCAGCGGAATGACTGCCCAGGCTTCGCCGGGCAGCAGGTCGCAGGCCGCCGCGCCGCGCTGCGGCGGGCCAAAAAAGGCGCGGCGGAAAAACCGCAGGAAATAGGCCGCGCCCAACACCGCTGCCAACAACGCGGCCAGCCCCGCCCCGATATGTGCCTGCAATGCGCCAATCACGATCAAGTTTTCGGCGGCGAAGCCGATGCCGCCAGGCGCCGCCATCCCCGCCGCGCCGAGACCGAACAGCAGTCCGGCCAGTGTCGGCAGGGTGCGGGCGATTCCGCCTAGCGAGGTGAGTTCGGTCGAGCCCAAGCGGCGATGCAAAAAGCCCGCCAGCAGAAACAGGCCACCGGCGGTGAGACCGAAGCCTAACGTCTGCAACACCGCGCCCTGAATCCCCGGCAAGTTGTACGCCGCGACGCCGATCAACACCAGCCCGACATGGCTGACGCTGGAAAACGCCAGCATACGCCGCAAGTTGGTTTGCCGCAGCGCCACTAAGCCGCCGTACAGCGCGCCCAGCGCGCCTAGCCCCGCCAGCCATCCCGCATACTGCTGCGCCGCCTGCGGTGCCAAGGGAATGGCGAAGCGGATGATGCCGTAAAGGCCCAGCTTCAAACCGGCCAGCAAGGCGACGACGCCCGCCGGGCCTTGCATTGCCACCTGCGGCAACCAGACATGACAGGGAAACAGCGGCGCCTTCACGGCGAAGCCCAAAAACAGCAACACGAACACCGCGCGCTGGACATCCAAAGCGGCCGGGGTTTCCAGCAGCGTGGCATAGTCAAAGTTCAGCCCGGCCGGTGCCGCCAGCGCCGTCTCCTGCGCGTGGTTCAGCGCCAGCAGCACGAAGCCCCACAGCAGCAAGGCGCCGCCGGCCAGCATGAACAAGGCGTATTGGGTGGCGGCGTGGCGGCGCTGCGGGCCGATGCCCCATAGGCTAATCAGAAAGAAAACAGGCGGCAGGGTCAGTTCCCAAAACAAGAAAAACAGCGCCACGTCCACGGCGCAAAACACCCCCATGGTGGCACTTTGCAGGCCCAGCAATAAAGCGAAATACAGCCTGCGCAAGCCGCGGACGCCCGCCGAGGCGGCGACGGCGCAGGCGTTCAGCAGCGCGGCCAGCGGCAGGAACGGGGCCGATACGCCATCAACACCGAGCTGGTAGTGGATGTTCAAGCTGGGTATCCAGGCATGCGACTCGGCCAGTTGCAGTCCGGCCGCGCCGGGCTGCAACTGCCACAGCGCCGCCAACGCCAAGGCCAGCTCCAGCAGCGACACGCCCAAGGCGGCGGGCAGCAGCAAGCGCTCGTCGCGCGCGGCGAACAGCAACACGCCCGCCGCCAGCGGCAGGAAAATCAGCAGGCTCAGGAACGGGAAGCTGTCAGCGGCCATAAGCAGGCATGTTGTCTTGATTTTTAAGGTTGCCGGGCGTGGCTGGCGGTTTGCCCGGCCAGCGCGGCCAGCGAATCGTCCACGATTTCCAGCCAAGGCTCGGCGTAAAAGCCCACGCCCAGTTGCACGGTGCAAAGGGCGCCGACAAGGACGACCTCCGGGATGCTCAGGCGGATTTTTTCCGGGCGCAAGGCGGTGTCGCGCCGCCGCGCCAAAAACACGCGCTGGAACGCCCACAGCAGAAACGCCGCCGAGGCGACGCTGCCGGCGGCAATCGCCACCGCGACGCCCCAGTGATGCGCTTCGATGGCCCCTTCCAGCATCAGGTGGGCGGCGTCGAAGCCCGGCGTGCCGGGCATCGCCATGGTGCTGAGCGCGGCCAGCAAAAACGTCATGCCCAGCAAGGGCAGGTTGTCGAACATGCCGCCTAGGCGTGGCAACAGCGTGGTGCGCGTGCTGCGGTGCAACACGCCGGCGACGAACAGCAAGGCGCTGGCCGCGACGCCAAAGTCGATGGCCAGCAACAAGCTGCCCTGCAAGCCCTCGCGGTTTAGGCAGAACACGCCGACGACCAGCATGCCGGTTTGGCTGACGGCGGAAAACGCCAGCAGCCGGCGCAGGTTGATCTGCATCAACGCCAACAGTGCCCCGTAAAAAATTCCCGCCACCGCCAAGCCGACGACGAAGGACTTCCAGCGCTGGCAGGCGTCGGGCAGCAGCGGCAACACGAAGCGCAGCAGCGCGTAAACACCGACTTTCAGCCCGACCAGAAACACGCACACCGTCGCCAACGGCCCCTGCTGGGCCACCACCGGCAACCAGGCGTGGAATGGAAACAAAGCCATGCGCACCGCCAGCGCGTAAAAAAACAGCATGAACGGCACAGACTGCTGCGGCCGGGCAATTGGGGTTTGCAGCAAATCGCCCAAGGCGAACGACCACGTCCCCGCCGACTCGGCGTGGCGCCAGCCGATGATTAGGATGGCCGCCAGCATCCGGCCCAGCCCGCCGGCCATGTGGCGGACATAGCCGAACAAGGCGCGGCGCTGGTCTTGGCCCAGGCTCCAGCGCCTCAAAATGAACACGGCGGGAATCATTTCCAGCGCTGAAGCCCCCCAAAACTCCAGCAGATCGACGCTGAGGAACAGGCCCATCAACACCGCCTCGAAGGCGAACACCGAAGCCACATACAGGCCGGCCGGGCGCTCATGGACGATTTCGCCGTAGAGGATCACCAGCAGTGTCAGCAAGGCGGTCAACGCGACAAACAACACGCTGACGCCGTCCACGCCCAAATGGTAAGACAGGAATGGAGTGACCGGCACCCGCACCACAAACTGCAAGCCCGGCACATCGCCCTGGAAAGCCCCCAGCAGCCAGACCGCCAAGGCCAGCTCCAACGCGCTGGCGGCGACGCCGAGCGCAAACGCCTGCCGCGCCGTCTTCACCGCCCAGGCCAAAGCCATTGCCAGCAAGGGCAGAAACACCAAGGCGCTGAGGATGGGCGGATTGCCGTCAAAAGGAAGGGCCATCGTCACAGCACCGCCAACAGCGTGGCCAGGATGATCGCCGCCAAATAGCGCGGCTGGTTCAGCAAATCCTCGACATGGTGGAGCCGTCGGCCCAAGCGTCGCCCCAACGCTGGCAAGTTCTGGCCCACGCCTTGCAGCACCAGTTTTTCCTCGAACCAGTGCGCGGCGTTGGCGGCAAACAGCAGCAATGCGCCAAACGCGCCGCTGACCCGGAAAACTTCCGAGTCGGGCGGCGGCAGGCCGTCCAGTCGCCGCTCGCCCGCTGCGTTGTCGATGCCGGCCGATGGCGCAGGCAGGCCGAACAGCGGCGCGACGACTTGATGGTCGAAGGCGTCCAAGTCGGCGGCCATGCGCAGCGTCGGCTTGGCCAGCAGCCAGTCGCCCCAGGCTTCCAGCCAAAAGCGTTGCAGCACGGCCGCATACAGCATGCGGTTGCGCCCCAGCCACGCCGGCACGGGCCGCGCCGGCAGGCCGGCGATTTGGTGCAGCAAAGACGGCGCGGCGAGAAATTGCAGGACGCGGAACACGGCATGGGCGCACAGATGCCACTGCGCCCATTGCCAAAGTCCCAGTCCGGCTTCGGCGAACATCAGGCCGACTTGGCCGACAGTGGCAAACGCCAGCGCCGACTTCACGTCGGATTGCGCCAGCCCGCACAGGAAGCCATACAGCGCGGTCAGCAGCCCGGCCGCCGCCAGCAAATCGGTCGCCAGCGGTGCCTGCGCAAACAAGGCTTGCAGCCGCAGCAACAAAAACACCCCGGCATGGACGAGCAACGCGCCGTAGAACACCGCGCTGGACGGCGTCGGCCCTTCCATCGCCCGTGCCAGCCATGGCGCAAACGGCACTTGCGCGGATTTTGCGGCGGCGGCGGTCAGGAAACAGCAGGCCAAGGTCTCCGCCTGCCAGCGCTCCAGCCGGACAGCTTGGCCTGCGATATCGGCCCAGGCTATGCCGCCCGTCCATTGGAAGGCCAGCGCGATGCCCAACACGAAGCCGGCGTCGCCGACGCGATTGGTGACCAACACGCGGGTGGCGTTGGCGGTGGCGGTCGGACGCTCATAGTGGTAGGCGATCAGCAGATAGGACGACAGCCCGGCCAGCTCCCAGCCGGCGAACGCCAAGCCGGCGTTGCCCGCCGTCGCCAGCAGCAGCATCGCGCCTAGGAACAGCGACAAAATGAGGAAAAAACGATGGAAACCGGCTTCGCGGTGCAGGTAATGGGCGGCGTAGCGCGACACCAGCGCGCCCAGCCCGGCCACCAGCAAGGCGCCGGCCAGCCCCAGCCCATCCAGCAGGAAATTGACATCGACGCGGTAACCCCCGCTTTCAATCCACGCGCCGAGTTTCACCGCTTCCGGCGAGCCGCCCGCCCGGCTGAGCGCCGCGGCCAGCACCAGCAATAAGGACAGCGTGGCCGCGCTGAGCGCCAAGCCGCTGCTGAACCGCTCGGAAGCCTCGCCCCGGATGCGCCCGGCCAGCATGCCGCAGGCGATTAGCGCAGCGGCCAGCAGCGGCGGCAACGGTGCCAACCCAGTCCACCCGTTCAACATGGCTGAACCTCCGCCGCCCCTTGGTCGGGCGACAGCAGCAGGGCCGGCGGCAACGGCCCGCTGTGGCCGCTGAACCAAGCGGCGGAACCCGCCGCGACCGGCGGCGCGGCGCCGCCGAGCCAAGACGCGAAGCCGCATTCCGGGTCGAATGTGGCAATGGCGCCGGTTTGGGGATGGATGGCGCTGAGCAACAGCCAGCCGTTGCCGATCAACTCGCGCAGCAGCGGCTGGCGCTGATAGATCGCCGCCAACACGCTTTCCTCGGCTTCGCACAGCAATTGCAGGCGCATCGCCTCGTGGATTTCGACCATCTGTTGCGGCAGGCCGGTGCGCAGGTCGCCGCTGGCGCCGTCCATCACGCCGACCAGCGCGGCGACATTGTGCGCGGTTTTGGAGCCGCAGCCGAAGTGGCTGTTGTTGACGGTCGAAAAGTAATATTCCAGGTTGATGCCCGCGCCCACCGGCCCGGCCGCCAGCAGGATGCTTTCCAGAATCTTGCCGTCCGCGTCTTGCGTGGGATCATAGGAAATTAGGAACACCCGGCGGTCGAGGAACACACCGCGTGTGACGGAGCGCCGCCCAACCACCGCCGCCGCATGCGTGGCGTGGCCGAGTTCCGGGCGGGCTTGGCTGAAGTCGGCGGCGCGTTGTTGGACATGGCGCAAGGCTTGTTTTGGGCTGAGCTTGCGCGGAGCCGAGGCGAAGCGCCGGCAGCGCTCCCAGGCGGACAGTTCCAAGGCCCGCCGCAATTGCGCCCGCAGCGCGCTAAACGCGGGCACGAACTCCCTGGGCATGTCTTCCAAGTCAAACCAGTCGATGTTCTCGTCGCAGGTGTTGTGTTCCGCGCCCAAAAACCAAGTGTCGTCGGGAATCACGATGCCGCGCCCGGCCAACAGCCCGCGCACTTCCGGGCGGTTCGCCATGGCCGCGAAGGCGCGGGCGTTCGGCCCGCCGTGGCGGCCGGAACAGGCGCCGCAGTCGTAAGCGGCCCGGTGCGGGTTGTTTTGGCTGGCCGAGCCGTGGCCGAACAGCGCCACCAAGGGCGCGAAGCCTGAAGTCAAGCCGACCGTGCGCAGCAGGCCGGCGACGCGCTCGGCCTGCTCGGCGTCGGTGAAGCCCCGGCGCGGCTGCTGCGGCGAGGCGGGCGGGCTTTCGTCTGCGGCGGTGAGGTCCAGTTGTGTGGCGACGCCCGGCGTCAAGCTGGCCTTGGCCTTGTCGCGCAGCGCCTCCCATTGGCGCGGAAACAGCACTTTGCCCACCATGACCGGCAACGCGCCGGGGGCCAGCAGGCCGACCAGCACATCGGACACCAGCAGATTGCGCCGGATCTCTTGGTTCAGCAGTCGGTTGATGCGGCCTTTCCAAACCTTGCCACGGTCGTGGCGCGCCTTCGCCGTTTCCTGGCCCGGCCGGGCCTGTTCGCGCACCTCATGGGCCGGCGTCACCACCACCGGACACAAAGCCGTCACCGCCGCATCATCCAGCCCGCGCCAATTCATCGCCACGCCAAAAAAGCCCGCCGCGCCCAGCGTCTCGATGGCCGGGTTTGATTCTTCCCAATGGCGGCGCAGCCCTTCCTCGCGGTCGTCCATGCAAAAAATCGCCTGCGCGTCCGGCCGGCTGTCGCGCCGCGCCCAGCGTGCCCGGCCATGGTTGTGCGCCAAGGCGGCGAACAACTGCTCGCGGTAATGGCGCTCGAAAGCCAGCAGCCAGACATAGCCTTTTTGCTCGGCGCTGAAACTGTCCAGCCATCCCAACAGCCGCTCGGCCCCGTCCAGCCCCAGGCCGTACACCTCCGCAGCGCCCAGCCCCAAGTGTTGGGCCAAGCGGAACAGCCGCCAGCCGCTGCCGTAAACGCTGTGGCCTTTGGGATGCGCCGCCGCCGGACTCAAGCGCCAAGCCCAGATCATGTCCGCCAGCGCGCGCCAGTTTTCCTGCGCGGCGCGTTCCGCCTGCGACCGGTCGGCCAGCGTGTGCGCGGCGGTGGCAAGAAACTCCGGCAGTTCACCGGCGAACAGCGCTTTGCGGGCCAGCAATTCCTGCGGATTGCGCTCGAAATAGCCGCGCAGCGCCGGCAGTGTGCCGCTGATGCCCCAAGTGTCGCGGCAGATTTTCTCCACCCACAGGCAGTCGAGGAACAGGCGGATTGCCAGCAAGTCCATCAGCGCGGCCGGCTGGCGCTGGCCGGCGGGGTATTCGGGATGGCTGGCGCGCCAGTGCAACATGCCAAACCAGCCGGGCAGTTCCAGGGCCAGCCGCTCCAGATAGCCGTCCCAATGCGCATGCGCGATGCCCAGACGCCCCAGCAAGGCGGCGACGGCGTCCACCGCCTGCTTAGGGCTTTCGGCCAACAAACCGCGCCAGCCCGGCAGATCCTCCAAGGCATAGGAAAAATCCTGCGCCATGGCGGCGCGCCACGCGGCATACAGCCCGTCGGCGGCGGCGGGCGGGCGCCACGCCGCCAAGCCCTCATCCAATTGCGCCGCGCAGAAACGCACGAGCAGCGGGCGGATGTGTTCCAGCGCGTCCACGCCGGTCAACGCCCGCAGCAGGCCGGTCAAGCTCAATCCCTTGCCGACATCGGCCAGCAGCGCGGCCAGTTCCAGCCGGGCTTCGGCGCGCATGCGCGGGTGGACTTCCGGGTTGACGGCGCAGGCATGGGCGCTGCCGACGGCGGTGTCAAATTCGGCGAGGATGGCTTTCGCCGCGCGCAAGGGCAGTTCGGCTAAGCCGTCCGCCGCCTGCTGGCCCAAACCAAACACGGACAGGCAAGCGTCCCACAGCGCAGACACCATTTCAGGCTCAGGCCCGCCGCAGTCGCGCAAGCCCTGCGGCAGGTCGCTTTGCCAACGGGTGAGCGCGTCCAGTTCCTCCATCTGCCAATTGAACTGGCTGGGCGTGACGGCGTCCGCGCCGAACAGCAAGGCGATGCGGCAGACCTCGAAGCGGGTGATGGCATGCCCGCCTGCATGGACGGACGCTTCCCCGTCGCCGCAGTGCCGCCCAAGGGCGGACGCCACATCCGCATCATTGATGCGGCCCTCGGCATACAGCCGCCGCGAGCTTGCTTCGGGCAGGTAGCCGTGGACGCCGGTGAGTTTTTCCGCTGCCGCCAAGGCTTGCGGGAACGGCAGGTGCTGGTAGCCGTGCAGGGTGTTGTGGTGGACAAAATTCAGCAATGGCGCTTGTCCCGGCAACACATGGCCGAGCCGGGCGACAATGGCCTGCAAATGCTCGCGGACGTTGCCGGGATTGTGCGGATGGGGGTGGGCGGTCAACTCATTTCTCCACAATGGCTTGGGCCTGCGCCAACTGCGCCACGGCGGCGCCGACCATCGTCAACGCCGGGGCGGGAACCAGCCCCAAGCCCACGAAGCCCAGGCTCAGCAGGCCCGCCGCCGCCAATTCCAGGCCGCGCAAATCGGCCAAGCCCTGCATCTTCGGGCTGGACGGGCCGGTGGACAGCAAGCCGATGGTGCGCAGCGCGTAGACGGCGCTGACCAGGATGCCTAAGCCCAGGCCCAAGGCGCAGACGCCAAAACGCTCAAAGCCGCCGATCAGCGCATGCAATTCGGCGACGAAGCCGGCTGTGCCGGGCAGGCCCATCGCCGCCAACAGCGCCAGCGTCGTGAACGCCGCGAAGCGCGGCGCGGCCTGCGTCAACGCGCCGTAATCGGCGATTTCACGGGTGTGGGTGCGCTCGTACAGCAGGCCGACCAGCAAAAACAACGCGCCCGCCACCAGGCCATGGGCGCTCATTTGCAGCACCGCGCCCAACAGCCCGGTTTCGTTCAGCGTGGCGATGCCGAGCAGCACCACGCCCATGTGGCTGACCGAGGAATAGGCGACCATCGCCTTCAAATCGCTTTGCCGCCAAGCCAGCAGCCCGCCGTAGAGGATGCCGGCCAGCGCCAGCCCGGCCAGCAAGGGCTGCAAGGCCGAAGCCGCCTGCGGCAGCATGCCGACGGCGCGCAGCAGCCCATACGCGCCCATTTTCAGCAACACCCCCGACAGCAAAATGCTGACCGGACTCGGCGCCTCGACATGCGCCAAGGGCAGCCAGCCGTGCAGCGGAAACAGCGGCAGCTTCACGCCGAAGCCGATCAGCAGGCCGAAGAACACCAGGATTTGCTGGTCGCGGGGCAGCGCCTGGGCGGCTTCCGCCATCGCCGCCATCGCGGTGGAATGTTCGGCGGAGGCGGTGTAGACCAGCAGCAGGGCGATCAGCATGAACACCGACCCGCCCATCGTGTACAGCACAAAATTCAGGCTGGCGGTGTGGCGGCGCGGCCCGCCCCATTGGTCGATCAGGAAAAACAGCGGAATCAGCGTCATTTCCCAAAACACGTAAAACAGCACCCAGTCCGCCGCCATAAACACCCCCAACATGCCCGACTCCAGCACCAGCAGGCAGACATGGTAGCCCTTGACGCGCACGCGCAGGCTGGACGAGGCCAGCACCGCCACCAGCGACAGCACGGTGGCCAACAGCAGCATGGGCAGGGAAAAGCCGTCCACGCCCAGCGCGTAAAAGCTCCCCAGCTCCGGGTTCCACGGCCTGGACTCGGCGAACTGCGCGGCGGGGCTGAGCGGGTTGAAATGCGACGCCAGCCCGCAGGCCAGCGCCAATGGGATCAAGGTGCCGGCCAAGGCGACGCCGCGAACCCAGCGCGGCCGGAAGTCCGGCAGCAAAGCGGTGAGCAGGGCGGCGACGGCGGGCGTCCACAAAATCAGGCTTAAGATGTGCATAAGTCCGTTGGCAAAAAGGGCGTCGGGCTGTTTGGCCCGGCTGGGCAGGATACCATGCATGGCGATGGCCGAAAATCGCCAAATTGACGTAGCGCCGGCATCCTTGCCGGCATTTGCTTTAACTTGTCGCGGTGGCCGCCGGCCAGGATGCCGACGCTACGGTTGGCCAGACGGCGGTGCGCCGCAGGCGTCCAGCGCCTCGATGAACGCCTCATGGTCGCAGTCGTAAGCCCATTTCGCCAATATCGGGTGGAGGCCCGGATCGCTGTCGCGCAGCGGTTCGATCAGGACACTGATGCGCGCCGAATCGCCCCGGTCCAGCGCCGCGCGCAATTCTTTCAGCCATGCCGCCGGGCGTTCCGCCAACTGGTTGGCCAACGCCTGCTTGGGCAGCGGCGCGGGGGCGGTGGCGGCAATGTCCGCTTGGCGGACAAACTGTAGCGGCGTGCGGCGCAACAGGATGGCAAACAAGGCGTCCGCCTGGATCGGCTTGCGGGCGAACTCTACGCCTAGGCCGGGGGGGAACAGGCCGGCTGGCGGGCTGGCGTCCGGCGCGGCCAGCGCCACCACCAAGCCCGGGCCGGCCATCTGCGCCAACAAGGGCTGGCGGGCGTCCACGCCTGCCGACTCCAGCAGCCCTAGGCTGATGAACAACACATCCACCGGCTCAGCAGCCAAGCAATCCAGCGCTGCGCGCGGATTCGCCGCCTCAAGGAATTGCAGCACCGGAGGGTTGGGGTTGAGCGTCTCCAACAAGGCCCGCAGCGGCGCGCGGTCGTCGCCCCGCCCGTCGGCGATGAGTATCCGGCAAGGCGGCTGTCCGGGCGCCAAACCCGCCACCGGCGGCTGTTTGCGGCGGGCGGGCGGGGGCATGGCCGCCGCCGCCGGCAAGGGCAGCGTGAAGAAAAAGCAGGTGCCATGCCCGGCCACGCTGGACACCGCCAATTCCCCGCCCATCAGCCGCACAAACTGACTGCAAAGCGCCAGCCCCAGGCCGGTGCCCTCGCGCACTTTCAGGCCGCTGGACGTCTGGCTGAACGGCAGAAACAGCTTGGGCATTTCCTCCGCCGCGATGCCCAAGCCGGTGTCCGTGACCCGAAACAGCAGCCGTCCGGCCCCCGCCGCCTCGACCTGTAGGCTCACCGCGCCCGCCGGGGTGAATTTGATGGCGTTGCCGAGCAGGTTGATCAGCACTTGGCGCAGCTTCGTCTCGTCGCCGTTGACAGACGCCGGCAGGCCGGCTGCGGCTTCGACGCTGAGCGCCAAGCCTTTGCCCTGCGCCTTGGGCAAGAAAAGCTGCTCCATCTCCAGTAGGGTTTGGCGCAGCCCGAACGGCTGGGCCTGAACCTCCATGCGCCCGGCTTCGATCTTCGCCATGTCGAGGATATCGTGGATCAGCCTCAGCAGATGTTCGCCGCTGCGCTGGATCGTCGCCAGATGGCCCTGCTGGGCGGCGCTTAGGCCGGTGTCGCGCTGCAACACCTGCGCGAAGCCTAAGATGGCGTTCAGCGGTGTGCGGATTTCATGGCTGACCGTGGTCAGGAACAGCGATTTGGCGCGGCTGGCCGCCTCGGCGGCGTCGCGGGCGCGGTTCAGTTCGGCCTCCCCCTGCTTGCGGGCGGTGATGTCGGGGAACGCGGCGAACGCGGCGATTTGCTCGCCTGCGGCATTG
>JBJSYU010000494.1:0-4726 GCA_046089945.1 Candidatus Methylumidiphilus sp. | reverse complement strand
GCTGACCACCGGCAGGCCGTGGTTCCAGGCTTCCAAAATCACATTGCCCAAGGTTTCCTTGCGCGACGGGCAAACGAAGACGTCGGCCAAGCTGTAGAAGGCGTCGGGCGGATCTTGCCAGCCCAGCCAGCGCACCCGCAGGCCGACGCCCAGTTCGTTGGCCAAAGCCTGCAATTCGGCCCGCAACGGGCCGCTGCCGGCGACCAGCAAAATCAGCGGCCGGCCGGCCAATTCGGCCGGCATGCGCTGGAACGCCCGCAGCAAGTCGTCAAAGCCCTTGATGTCGATGAGCCGGCCCAGCGTGAACAGCACCCAAGCATCTTTAGGGATGTTCCAGGCATCGGCCAGCGCGACCTGTTCGGCGACGCTCACCGGCCTAGGCGGCGGCACGAAATTGCCAATGAAAAACACTTTGTCGGCCGGCAGGCCGGCCTGCATCAGATAGTCGCAGACGCCTAGGGTGTTGCCGATCCAAGCGTGGGCGTGCCGGTAATAGCCGTCGATCTTGTAATAGCCGCCGAGGCGGGCGATGTGGATGGCATCGCTCTTTGGCGGCAAGCGCGTCAGCCGGGTGGCGCGGCCCATGTAGGTTTGCACGATGCACGGGGCGCGGGCCTTGACCAGCTTGCGCATCTTCAGCAGGCTCCAAACGTCCCAGCCGTTTGCCAACGGCAGGTGGAGCTGCTCGATGCCCTCGTCGGCCAAGGCTTGCGCGACGGGGGTGCCGACGCGGTTGACGGCGGTGACGGGCTGGCCGACGTCGCGCAGGGCGCGCAGCAGCCGGACGTAAAACTGGTCGGCGCCGCCAAACTGGCGGCTGCCGATCACATGCAGGGAGGGATAGCTTTCATCCATAGCGGTCACCCATGGCGGTCTTTGCGGCGGTTTTTCACCGCGATTTTCCAAAACACCCCGAACAAGTCGTCGCCATAGGCTATCGCCTTGCGCGGGATTTCAAAGGCGTTGGCGGCGGTGTTGGCCGCGCCCCGGCTGCACGTCAGCGCCGCCTGGTAGCCGGCCTTGGCCACAGCGTCGCGGACATCCGGGCTGTAGTCGCCATAAGGATAGGCGAAAAACGCCACCGCCTCGCCGAGTGCCGCCTCCAACTCGGCCTTGCTGTCGGCGACTTCGCGCCAGACCTGCGCCGGCGGCAGGCGGCTTAAGCGCGGATGGCTGACACTGTGCGAGCCAATTTCGACCTTTGATTGGCGCAACTCGCGCAAACGCGCCGCGCTTAACAAGGGCGCGTCGCCGCCGCCATCCAGCCAACGCGCCGTCTGCCCCAACAGCCCGGACACCGCGAACAGCGCCGAAGGGTAGCCGTAGTCGGCCAGCACCGGCAGGGCGTGGTCGGCAAAATTTTCATAGCCATCGTCAAAGCTGAGGACGACGGAACGGCCCGGCAGCGGCTTGCCTGAAAACAGCGCGGCGTAAGCCTGGCTTAGGCTAACGGCGCGGTAGCCGGCGAACTTCAAAAACGCCATCTGGTCGCGGAAGCGGCCGACGTCGCAATAGCACGAGCGGTGTGCGCTGGGCTTGGCGAAGCGGCCGACTTGGTGGTACATCAGCACGGAAATCTGCGGGCAGGGCTTGGGCGGGGTCATGGTTTAGGCGCTGATGAAGTCGATGGGGTCGGCGGACAGATCCGGCCTGCCGCCGCCGCCAGTGATGAACAACTGGTGCCACACGGCAAATTGCAGCAGCGGCCACAGCAGGTCGTGGGCGTCGGCCTGCGCGGCTTGGCGGTCTATGGCGGCTGCGATGCCTTGAGGCTCAAACCAGCCGGCCAGCGCCGGATGCCGGGGCAACACCTGCCGCAGCTTGCGCAAGTTGTCGCCGGACAGGCAGGCGCCCACCGGCACGGAAAAGCCGCGCTTCGGACGGCGCGTCAGCGCCTCGCCGTAAACCGGCTCGGCCCAGCGCTTCAAAAAATGCTTGCCTTCGCGCCCGCGCACTTTCAGCCCGTCGGGCAGGGCCAGCGCGAATTCAATCAGCCGGTGGTCCAGCAGCGGCACCCGGCCTTCCAGTCCCCAGGCCATCAGCAGCCGATCCACTTTCACCAGCAATTGGTCGGCCAGTTCGGTGGCGATGTCGGTGTGCTGCATCCGCTGCAAATCGCTCCAGCCAGTCGGCGCGGCCTGCCAAGCGTCGATGAAGCCTTGCCGGGCGGCGGCGGTATGTACGCGCAACAACGGGCCGAACAGCTTGCCGCGCCAGCCGCCCAACTGCCCGCGGGTGCGGAAGCCGCCGGAACCGGGCGTGCGCAGATTGGCCAGCCAGCGCTGCGCTTTTGTCCGGCGGTAGCGGCCGTAGCCGGCGAAGCCCTCGTCGCCGCCTTCACCGCTGAACACGACCTTGAAATCGCGGGCGGCTTCCCGCGCCAGCAGCGAGGTCGGCAGGATGGCGTGGTCGATCACCAAATCATCCGCCGCCCACACCGCAAACGGCAGATGCTTGAACAAAGCTTGACGATCCAGTTCGACGATGTGGTGGCGCAGGCCGAAGCGCAAGGCGATGGTCTTGGCGGCGTCCAAGTCGTCTTGGTTCGCCGCGTCAGTGAACGTCACGGTGAACGCCGCCAAGGCATGCGCCCCTTCGCGCCGCAGCCATTCCAGCACCACGGACGAGTCGATGCCGCCGGACAGGAACAGCGCGAACGGCACGTCGGCGCGCATATGCTCCAACATCACCTGCGCCATCAGCGCCTCGAACACCTCGGCCGCCTCGTCATAGCTGTCCGGCACGGCGGGCAGCGCGAACGGCGACCAGTAGCGGCGGCGGGCGCTCAACTGGCCGGCTGTAAACTCTGCCACTTCGCCGGCCTGCAAGCGTGCTATGCCTAGCACAATCGTGTTGGCCCCGGTGTTGAAGCTGGTTTCCAGCGTTTGCACCAACGCGGCGGGATTGACCGTCGGCCCGCCGGGCAGGAGCGGAAACAAGGCTTTTTGCTCGGAGGCGAAACACAGCCCGTCGGGCGTCTGCGCGAAGAACAGCGGCTTGATGCCGAGCCGGTCGCGGGCCAGCAGCAGTCTGCCGGCGGGCTTGTCGTACAGCGCGAACGCGAACATGCCATGCAGCTTGGCCAAAAACCCTTCGCCGTAATGGCGGTAGGCATGCAGGATGGTTTCGCAGTCGGAATGGGTGGAAAACACCGCCCCGCGCGCCTCCAGATCCTCGCGCAGTTCGACGTAGTTGTAGATTTCGCCGTTGGCGACCAAGGCCAAATCGCCGTTTTCGGCGAACAAGGGCTGGTCGCCGCCGGCTAGGTCGATGATCGACAGCCGCGCATGGCCTAGGCCCAGCGGCCCGTCGATGTGGGTCTTGACCCGATCCGGCCCGCGATGGCCAAGCCTTCGCGTCAGCGCGGCGAGGCGGTCGGCATCGACCGGCTGCGACTTTAAGAACAGGCCCGCTATGCCGCACATCGCCTTGCCCTGTTAAGCCTCGTCATAAGCCACTTCCCTCCGCGTCTGCGCCCATCGATTCAAAAACAGGCCCAACCCCACCGAGCAGGCCGCAGCCCATGCCAGATATTGCGCGCCCTTGAGCATCTCGCTTTGAATCAGGCCCGCGCCCAGCAGGCAGGCGGTGACGCCCAAGGGCAAAAAGCCGAGCAGGCTGCCCAGCAAAAACTCGCCATGGCTGACCGGGGTCAGCCCCAAAAACACGCTGTTGTAAAAGCCGTTCACCGGCAGTTGCCGGATCAGCAGCACCGCCAGCAGCCCCCGGCTTTCCAAGCTTTGCGTGAAGCCGGACAGGCGCGGGAAATGGGCCAAGGTGTAGGCGCGGCCGCGCCAGCGCACCAGCAGGAAAACCGCATATGACCCCAGCACCGTGCCGAGTTGCGCCCAAGCCAGCCCCCAGGCGAAACCAAACGCCATGCCGGCCAGCGAGCAGAGCAGCAGACGCGGCACACCAACAGCGGTCAACAGCGCGGCGGCGGCGCTGAACAGCAGCGGCGCGGCGACGCCCAACGGCCGCAGTTGCGCCTTGATGGCTTCGCCCTCGGCCAGCCAGGCTTGCAACGGCGTGCAATACACCAAGACGCCCAAGGCCAGCGTGGCCAACAGCACACCGCCGTGGACGACGCCAGGCCAGCGCCGGTCAGGGCGGTGTGTGGCCTGATCGGTGGGGGGGGCGAGAAAAGACAAAGGGTGGGCCTCGGCTAAGGACGGATTCATAAGGCACGGATTCTATGGAATTCCAGCCGCCAAAGCCAGTCTGCCGGGCGAATATTGCCAGCCGGCGGGCATTCCGCTTCGCCGCATGGGGTAGGCGGCGGCTCTGGCTCGCGAGTCAAGTGCGGAAATTCGGCCTGGATTCGTGCCGGGCAAGCTGCCGCCGACATCACCTTGCGGGCCATTCCGGTGCAGCCGCGCCCGCGCCGGCGCCCGTGCTGGCGAGGCTTAAATAGTGCTTGCGTCCATGTGGAAAACCAACGCACAATTGGGCCATATACCGGACTTCACAACATGCTCCGAACCACTTAAACGATGGGGCGGGCAACTACACTTCCCGCGCTAGGCGGCTTGCGACACCACAAGAGATACGGAATGCCACACCCCCGATTCCTTCATGGCGCCCTGTTGTTGGCTTTGCTGATGGCGCTGCATACGCCAGCGGCGCATGCGCAATGCGAACAAAAAACCGCACGGCTGGTTTCTCTGCAAGGCCAACTCGATGTCCAAGAAGACCGCCCGGAAAACTGGGCGGCGGTCACGCCCGA
>JBJSYU010000493.1:0-3935 GCA_046089945.1 Candidatus Methylumidiphilus sp. | reverse complement strand
GCCAAGGCGCCGCCGCCGGACAGCGACGGCCTAGGCCGCGTCGGCCCGGCGACGCAGCGGATGCTTTGCACGGGGGCGCCGGTTTGCAGCGTGAAATCGGTGGCGCCTGCGCCCAAAGGCATGTGCAGCGGCAAATCGCGGTTGGTGCAAAAAATGTCCAGCCCAAGCTGCTTCAGTTCGCTGGCATACGGCGCCTGCTGCGCGTCCACCAAGGCAATGAAGCTTTCCGAGCCGATGTAGCTGGAGCGCTGGCCTTGCCGCCGCTGCTTGACGGACAACAGGCGCTTTTTGCGGCGCAGCGTGTAATAAGCGCCCTCCCCTTGCCGCCGGTAGCCGTTGTTCGAGCCGTAAAACGGCAGGAAGGTTTGCTCCTCGCCGGGATTGGCGCCGTAACCTTTGACCTCGGCCAGTCCATAAGCCTCAAAATCCAAGGGCCGGGTGCGGTCGGGGATGATCTGGTATTCGGCGTCGCGGTGGGTCAGGTGGATGCGGTCTGCCCGGTGCGGAAACAGATTGATGGCCGGGGCGCAGAACAGCGCGAACTGGCTGGCTTCCAGCGCATTGTGCAAGTGCGGCTGGTGGCGGTCGAGCATGACGACCAAATCCAGCTCGGCGCCGTCGCAGCGCTGGAACGCCTGCCGCAAGCCGGTCAATTCAACAAACAGGAAACGTTCGGGAAACGCGAAATACTCGTGCAGCAGGCGATAGCCTTGGAACGAGCGCGGGCCGACCGGCAGCAGCGCTTGGCTGTCCTCAAAGCCCAGCCTACGCACGGGCCGGTTGCCGACCACCTCGCACCAGCGCGTTTCCGCCGGGTTGACCGGCAGCACCGCCAGCGCCAGCGCGTTGGCCAGCAGTTGTTCGTACAACTGCGACGGCAATGCGCCGCCGCCGCGCAGAAACAAGGTCAAGCGATCCAGCGTCAATTGCTTAAACGTCAGGCCCGCCGTCGTGCGCAGCCGCAGCCGGATGCCCGCCTTCAAACCCGGCAGGCTGGGCGCGCCCAAATTGGCGATGGCTTGGCCGGACAAATATTCGGCGGCGGTGATTTCCACGGGCCATAGCGTGACTTCGTGGGCCGTGCGGTATTCGCAGGCGGTCTGTTCGCCCTTGCCGATTTGGCTGTGCAAAATAGTATCGCGGGGAATGGTGACGCCTTCAGCCAGACTGCCTTCGGACGGATCGGGCTGCATCTGCACCACCGTCATCGACGGCGTGGGCGCCAAGTAATGCGGATAAATAAATTCCAGCAGGTGTTCGGTGAAGCGGGGGAATTCGGCGTCCACCTTAAGCTGGACGCGGGCGGCCAGAAAAGCATAGCCCTCCAACAGGCGCTCGACATACGGGTCGGCGCATTCAAAACTGTCCAGCGCGAGGCGGCTGGCGATTTTCGGAAACTCCGCAGCAAATTCGCCGGCGATGCCGCGCAAATGGCGCAATTCCCTTTCGTAATACTCTTTCAGTTGTGGGTCCATACGCTCAGCCTGTCTTGTCTATCACGTCCACTGTGCCGGTCTCCAAATCGATCTGAGTTTTTAGATACAGCCGCAGCGGAACCGGCTGCATCCACAAATCCCCTTCGATATCGAAACCTAGGGCATTGTGGTTGAATTGCTCAGTGGCGGTCGCCTTGATGCGCAGGGTATCGGGGAGAATCCGTGGTTCAAACTGGAGTATTGTCTTGCGTAAGCGCTGTTCAAGCTGTCCTACGTCTGCGCTAGAAATGTGGTGGCCGGACAAGTCGGGTATGCCAAAATTAAGCACGGAAGACGCCACTTCGGGATAGTCGTGCAAATTCTCCGCAGATTCCAACGACACCGAGTTAAGCAGCCAGCCTAAATCGCGCAACACGCTTTGCCGCAGCCGGCGCACCGACATCACCCGCTGTTCACGGGACTCCTCCCGATGCGTTGGCTGATCGTCGCACAAGCGATCCAGCAAAGAAGGCTGCAAACGCTCAGTCGGCAGCAATTCGGCCATCAGGGCGCCTCGGCTTGGCCGAACTGGATTGCACGCGCATCCATCAGCGCGTAATCCCCAACATTGGTAGCCAGCAAGCGCTGCCCCGTGCCTTGATAGGCGCCGGCAAAAAACTCTTGCCATTCAGTCTTCCGCGCCAACTGCAGCAGCGCGTCGGTGGACGCTTCCGTGCCGCTGTAGCGCGTCGGAATCAGGCCGCTGGCGCCGCCGCCATTCGCCCAGACAAATTCGGCCGGCGTCCACACGACATCACGCAGATCCGCAGGGGCTTCCAGTGTAATGGATTGAATTTGCTGGAATGGAAACCAGTAATAGCGGCCATTGACGATAGCTTCCAGCACCGGCCCCAAGCGGCTGTCGGCATCGGCAATCCACTCGAAAGCGGCGCCATTGAAAGTCCCCGGCGTCGCGGGCGCGTCCGCAAACGCCTGCCCGCGCAAGTCTTGCGCCGCAGCGGCATGGCCCAGCCCGTCCAGACGCAAAGCCTCCAGCAACAGCGCCAGCCAGTGCTGCGGGTCGCCAAACACCAGCGGCGTGCGCCTGCCGGCAAACACCTCGGCGCGCAAGGCCTCGCACAACATCGCCTCGCGGTAGGTCTGCGCCATCAACAGGTTGGCGGCGTCCAAATCGCCGGCCAGCTTAAGCTGCGTCTGCGCCCTGTCCCACTGCCCCAACACCGCCAGCAATTGGAACAAAAACACCCGCAATTTCGGATTGGCCGGGTTTTCCCGCACCTGTTTCTGCAATTCGGCCAAAGCCTTGGCCAAATCGCCTTCACGCAAATACTGCTCGGCAAGCATTGGAGAAGCCCATTTAATGCACACACCCAAAAACACCGCAGATCAGCAAAAAAGGGGGCTTGGCAAGCCCCCTTCTCGCTAAGCCTCCGGGATTAGCCCGGCGAGTTGGCCTGAATATCCCACGTCATTTCACCTGCGGACTTCACCGCGCCCTTGTCATCCTGCTTGAAGTACTCGTATTTGACCTTGGCAAAATTTAAGGTGACGTTTTCAGTCAGCCGATCTTCGCCACCGCTGCCGCCAGTGGAAACACCCGAAATCAGCACATGCTCCATTTCAATGTCGATGTACTTTTCTTGGTTGCCGCCGGCTTTGCGCACAATCATTTTGACCTTGTCAATGTGTGTGCCTTTGCAGCAATGCAGCAATATTGCCGGCGTGGCGCTGTCCACGTATTTGGTGAACGATAGGTCTTGGATACTCACTTTGCCCGAACCGCCGCCGCCGCCAACGTGGCTGCTAGTCGATTGGCTCATGCCCCAACTCCACGCCAGCACGTCGATATCGTTAGTTTTATACTGGGCTTTGTCCTTAGTTTCGCCCTTGATTTTGGAACCCATGTTGATGAACATGTCAACAGCCATTGCTATTCTCCGGTTGTGGTTAAAAACGCAAAATTAACACCTGACCCTCCCTGCCTCAATACCCGTCAGCGCTGACTTATCCACCCCTGGCTGAAGGCAGCTTGGAAACCAGCCGCAACGACACGGTTAGGCCTTCAAGCTGATAATGTGGTCGAAGAAAGAACTTCGATGAATAATAGCCGGGGTTGCCCTCCACTTCCTCGACGACGACTTCTGCTGCCGCCAAGGGCTTTCTGGATTTGGTGGTTTCGGTGGAATTGGCCGGGTCGCCATCCACATATTGGTTGACCCAGTTGCCCAGCCACCTTTCCATGTCCTCGCGCTCCTTGAACGATCCGATCTTGTCGCGGACGATGCACTTCAAGTAATGGGCAAAGCGGCAGGTGGCGAACAGATACGGTAGGCGCGCCGCCAGATTGGCGTTGGCGGTGGCGTCGGGATCGTCGTATTCGGCCGGTTTTTGTAGCGACTGCGCGCCGATGAACGCGGCAAAGTCGGAGTTTTTCTTGTGGATCAGCGGCATGAAGCCGGACTTCGCCAACTCGGCCTCGCGGCGGTCGCTGATGGCGAT
>JBJSYU010000492.1:0-6620 GCA_046089945.1 Candidatus Methylumidiphilus sp. | reverse complement strand
CCCCGCCTGATAACGTGTTGGCCGCGCTATTGCCGGTCAAGCCGTCGTTAAAGCCGCTGCCTTCCAAGTTTTCAAAATTAAGCAGCGTGTCGCTGCCGGAGCTGCCGGTGGCCTGCGCCGTCGTTAGGCCCAAGCTGGCGGTGACGCCTGCCGTGGCGAATGCATACGACACCATGTCGTTGCCTGCCAAGCCATCCAGCACGTTGGCCCCGGCTCCGGCGTATATCACGTTGTTCAGCGTGTTGCCGGTGCCGTTCGCCACGCCCGCCGCCAGGATGCGTAAATTCTCAACATTCGCGCCGAGGGTGTAGGCGGCGAGGTAGCTGCCGACCATGTCGCTGCCGCCACTGGCTGCGTCGGCGTTGGTTTCGCTGACCGCGTCGCCGGCGTTGTCCACATAGTAAACGTCGTTGCCGTCGCCGCCCACCAGCGTGTCCACACCATTGCCGCCGTTGAGCGTGTCATTGCCCGCGCCGCCGAGCAAAGTGTCGTTGCCACCCAGCCCGTTGAGCGTGTCGTCGCCTGCCAGCCCCGATAGCGTGTCGTAGCTGCCGGCGTCGATCAAATCGCCGTTCAGCGTGTCGTTGCCCGCCGTGCCGGTCAAGTTGAGGTCGTCGCGCACGGCGGTGACGTTGAACGTGACGGTGTTCGCTGTCGGATCGAGGTCAACGCCGCCGTTCGCCGTGCCGCCGTTGTCTTGGACTTGGAACTTGAAATTGGCGTAGGCCGCGCCATTGCCATTGGCGGCGGGCGCGTACACCAGCTTGTTCGCCGTGATGTCGGCCGCGCTGACTGACTGGCCGACAGTGACCGCGACGCCGTTAACTTTGAGCGTCCCGGCGGCGGGCAGGGCCGTAATTTTCACAGCCAGCAGCGTGTTTGCCGGGGAGTCGTTGGGGTCGGCAAAGCCGAAGTCGGCCGTTTGCAGCGTGTAGGCGGTGTCTTCCAACGCGGTGATAAGCTTGTCCGCGCCGGTCGGCGCGTCGTTGATAGGGACGGCGCTAAACGTAAGCCTATTCGCCGTCGGGTCGAGATCCACGCCACCGTTGGGCGTGCCGCCATTGTCCCGGACTTGGAACGTGAAGCTGGCCCCGCCGCTGGCGGCGGGCGTGAACGTCAGCTTGTTTGCGGCGATGTCGGTGGCGCTGACTAATTGCCCGGCGGTAACGGCGACACCGTTGAGCTTGAGCAAACCTGCGCCGGGCAGCGTGGTGATTTTCACCGCCAGCAGAGTATGGGCGGGCGTGTCGCCCGGATCGGTGAAGCCGAAGTCGGCTGCGGTGATGGTATAGACGTTGCCGCCGACAGCGGCGACCGTCTTGTCCGTTCCTGCCGGGGCATGGTTGAAAGCGACATCGGCTTCCAACTGCTTGGCGGACACGGCGTCGAAGCCGAATGTGCCGAGGGTGGCGTTGCCCTGCAACACGCCATGCTCGCTCCCCAAATCGACCGTGCCGGCCGGGGTGGCGGCGTTGTCGGGGGTGAGGGTCAACGCCGATTCCATGTCGTAATAGCGATCCACATAAACCTTGCCCTTATCTGCGGCAGGCTGGGCTTGCAGGCCGACGGAATCTATCGTGTAGGTTCCGGTTTGGCCGTTTTCATCGGCCACCTCCCAGTTCTGCCCATTGCTGTAAGTCCCCACGGCGGCAAAGCCATGGCCTTGGTAATAGTCGCCATTGCCATAGGTGAAGGTGAACGTGTAGGTCTGCGCCGTCGTGTTGAGGTCGATATCGGCCTCCAAGCGCTTGCCGGAAGCGGTATCCAAACCAAAGCCGCCGAGGCTGGCGTTGCCCAACAAGCTGCCGCGTTCGCTGCCCAAGCCCGCCGCGCCCAAGGCGGCGCTGGCGTTGTCGGGGGTGACGGTCTGGTCAGTTTCCACGTCAAAGTAGGACGTGACAAACACCTTGCCTTTGTCGGCGACCGGGTTCACCGTCAGCCCCACCGTCTCAATCTGGTAAGTGCCGGTTTGTCCGTTCTCGTCCACCACCGTCCAGCTTTGGCCTAGCGTGTAAGTGCCGGGCGTGGCGTAAGCGCGGCCGCTGTAAGCGTCGCCGTTGCCGTAGGTGAAGGTGAAATCGTAGCGCTCCACCGCCGTCGCCAGATTGACATCGGCCTCCAACTGCTTGCCGGTCACGGCGTCGCGGCCAAACGCGCCCAGCGTGGCATTGGCTAAAATCGTGTCGCGCTCGCTGCCCAAGCCCGCCGTGCCGGACACGCCGTTGCCCGCGCCGCCGTTGGCGAAGCCGTCCGGCACCAGCCATTGGTCAGTCTCCGCGTCGTAATAGCTTTCGACATACACCTTGCCACGGTCGGCGGGTTGGTAAGCCGTTTCCGTATCCCCTTCCGCCACCCAATCAATGGTGTAACGCCCAGTCTGGTTATTCTCGTCCACCACCGTCCAAGTTTGGTTTTGGCTATACGTGCCAGTATTGGCAAAGCCGTTGCCGGTGTAGCTGTCGCCATTGGCGTAATTGAAGGTGAAGCGGTACGCCTGCACTGGAATATTGGCGGCGGCGTCGGCCTCCAACTGTTTGCCGCTGGCTGCGTCATGGCCGAAGGCGCCTAGCGTGGTGTCGCCCAAGATCGTGTCGCGCTCGCTGCCTAAGCCTGCGGTGCCGGAGACGCCGTTATAAGCGCCGCCATTGCTGTAGCCGTCCGGTGTGACGGTCTGGTTGGTTTCGGCATCGTAATAACTCCACACCAGCACCTTGCCTTTGTCCGCCGCCGTGTGGACGCCTAATGCCTCGGTGGAAGTCCAGCCAATCAGGTAAGTGCCGTTCTGCCCATTCTCGTCGGCCACTGTCCACGTCTGCCCCTCGGCATAGGTGCCGACATTGGCATAGCCTAGTCCCTGATAACGGTCGCCATTGGCATAGGCAAAGCTGAAATTGTAGACTTGCAGGGCTTGGCTGGTATTGATATCGGCTTCCAACTGCTTGCCGGTCGCCGCGTCTTTGCCGAATGCGCCGAGCGTGGCATTGCCGAGGATCGTGCCGCGCTCATTGCCTAAGCCCGTCGTGCCGACCGTGGCATTGTCGGTATACACCGTCTGTCCGGTTTCCACGTCAAAGTAACTATCGACGACCACCTCGCCGACCGTCGTATTGCCGCTCGCCGTCACGCCGGTGATGCGATAAGTGCCGGTCTGGTTGTTCTCGTCGGTCACTGTCCAGCTTTGGCCGTTACTGTAACTGCCTGCCAGCGCATAAGCCTGCCCATTGTAGCGGTCGCCATTGCCGTAGGTGAAACTGAAGCCATAACGCATCAGGATATCGGCTTCCAACTGCTGGCCGGTCGCGGCGTCCTTGCCGAATGCGCCAAAAGTATTGTTGCCTTGGATCGTGCCGTGTTCGCTGCCTAGGTTGGCGGTGCCGTTGGGGGCAGAAGAATAGGTTAGCGGGTCATAGGCGTAATCAGGCGAAAACGACTGTCCACTTTCTGAATCGTAGTATTGGTTGACGTACACTTTGCCCTTGTCGGTTGCCGCGTGGGCTTGCAAATATGCATTGGTGATGGTGTAGCTGCCGGTCTGACCATTCTCATCGACCACCGTCCAAGTCTGGTTGTTAGCATAAGTTCCGATATTGGCATAGCCGTAGCCTTGGTAGTAATCGCCGTTGCCGTAGGTGAACTTGAAGTTGTAATACTGCACGACTTTGCTGGGATCGACATCGGCCTCCATCTGCTTGCCGGTGGCTGCGTCCTTGCCGAATGCGCCGATTGTCGTACTGCCAAACAAGGTGCCGTGTTCGCTGCCTAAACCTGCAAGCCCTGCGTAGCCATTGCTGGTGGAGTCGTAGTCGGGGGATATGGTCTGGCCGCTTTCCGAGTCATAGTATTGGTTGACAATGACCTTGCCTTTTTCGGTTGCGGCTTGAGCTTGCATATAAGCATAGTTGATGATGTAGTTTCCAGTTTGTCCATTCTCATCAATCACCGTCCAAGTTTGGTTGTTAATGTAAGTTCCTAGATTGGCATAACCGTAGCCTTGGTAATAGTCACCATTACCATAAGTAAATTTGAAGTTATAATATTGCACGACTTTGCTTTCATCAATATCTGCTTCCATTTGCCTGCCAGTGGCGGCATCCTTGCCGAATGCGCCGATTGTCGTGCTGCCAAACAATGTGCCGTGTTCGCTGCCTAGGTTGGCTGTGCCATTGGGGACAAGCGAGTGTGTCGAGTCGTAGGTATAATCAGAAAACGACTGGTTGCTCTCGGAATCATAGTATCGGTCAACGTAAATCTTGCCTATGTCGGTCACTGGGTTGGAACTGAAGCCAGCATAAGTGATTTTGTAGTTTCCATTCTGGCCGTTTTCGTCAACAACCACCCAAGTTTGGCTATTGGTATAAGTCCCATCGTTGGCATAGCCATAACCGTTATAGTAATCGCCGTTGCCGTAAGTGAATTTGAACTGATAGTATTGCATGATGTCTGCTCCTGTCTATCCTGCCGTGTTTGGCGATAGGCTTTAGCCGATTTGCTGTCGGCCCCAGCCCGATTTGTTCAGTGATAAGCGCAGTGTCAGCGCTGTGCAGCAGGCCGGATTCAGTGCGGGACGCTGTCCTGCGACACTCATCGGCATGCGGGCAAACTTAGGGGCGGGCAAATCCCACCCCTCAGCCAGCGCTAGGTGCTATGCGTTATTTGAGTTGGATGCCCAAGCGGTTCAGCCCGGTGGCGGCCGGGGCGGTCACGCAGCGGGCGGTGACTTTGTAGTCGATGGGGTAGCAGAACCAGTTCAGCGGGTTGTTGACTTGCGCCGTGGTCAAAATAGTGGGCGAGTTGCCGTCGAGAATGGCTACCTTGATCTGTAGCGTTCCTGTTGAGGTGTCGGGATACCAACTTGTGCGCACCAGCGCCCCGCCCGCCTTTTTGTAAAAACACCAAGGTGAGTATCCTGGCAGTGTTTCGCTCTGGAAAGATGATGGAAGGTAGTGTTTGAAACCGGCTTTACACTGCGCCTGCGCCGTCGTGTTGGATGCCTCTTTGCTGAATGTGTTTAGCGAGTTGGGGTCTTGTGGCGGATAGCCGGCGGGCAGTCCTGCGTTGATGATTGTGGAAACCGCCCCTTGGCTGGCGTTAGGCACGACATCGCAAGACACCAGTCTTTTTGCCAGCGGTATCTTGCCGCGCGGGCAGGTCACCAGCGCCGGGGCGCAGGGGGGATTCAATGGGGCGCCAGCCGAGTCGCTGGGATAGGGATTGCTGCTGCAAGAGGCTTGCTTGGTGAGAATGGTCACGTCTTGGACGAGTTCGCCGAACAGGGAGCTGGGGGTTTGCAACGCAAAGGTGCTGGCGGAAAAGCACAGGCCGGATAGCATGAAAATGGTGGAATGGAAGCGTGTGCGCATGGGTTTTCTCCTAATCAAAATGGCTGCGATAGTGATGCAAGCCACTCCCTTGATACCCTGTGCAATGTGCAGGCTCGCCAAGGAAGCGGTGCCGACTGTTCTGGCACCGTGCAATCGCCAATGGTGCCAGCCTTGAAAATTCGGGGTTTAAGATACGCCTGTTTCCCTTGCCCGTAAAGCGCAATTTCGCGCTTTGATATCCGTCTCCGCAAGGCGACATTTCATCTGTGTGGCATATCGCATTTAGAGCAAGCGGTGGGCCAAGCGAAAAGACGCTTACCGCCTTTCCTGTTTCCATCACCGCGATGACGGTGCAGGCCATCAGCGTTCCATCCTGCCACATCGGTTTTCTATGCGCGTGATGCAAGCGCGTGTAGCCGTAGTCCGTGCGGCCTTGCCGCTGGTTCGGCGTTGATCTGCGCCGGCTCGGCGTTGCGTGTTGGCGAGTCTGGCTTGATGTGCGGTGAATCGCGTTTGTGTGTGTGCGGGTGCAGGCTTGATGCGCGGCGAGTCAGGCTTGATTCGCAAACAGCGGCGCTTGATTGCCGGACAGGCAACGTTGATGTTTCGGCAATGGACGCTGGTTCACGCGAGGCCAACGCCGATGCGCCGCCAGCCAAGCGCGATGCCGCCGCGCCCGCCCGCCATTTGCCGCCACGCAAACGCGATGCGCCAAGGCGCGGGCTGGATGGCGGGCGCTTGGGCGCTCTGTGCCATAAGGTGTGGGGCCGCATCAAAACCACGCCTAGGCTTCCATTGGAGTGCAAGATTTATCTTGCGCGTGTTTGCAAGGGCTGGCGCCCTGCGCAAGATCAATCTTGCACTCCGGTTTTGGGCGCTCCATGCCAGGGCCGCAAGGCCGGTGGGTTACTCCCGCACCACCTCCTCCGCCGTCGCCGCCGTCAGGATGCGCTCGCCCCACACCAGCAGCGTGTCGGCGTCCGCCGCCTGCACCCGCTCGCGCAGGCCGTCCGCCAGCGGCCCGAAGCGCAGCGCCATCTGCCGCAGCAGCAGCGCGGCTTCGCCTTCTTGTTTGCCCTCTTGTTTGCCTTTTTCCAGTCCTTTCTCCATGCCCGTCTGTATGCCTTCTTGCCGGCCTTCTTGTTTGCCCATCTGCCAGCCTTCCAGCCGGCCCTCTTGTCGTAAAGTCGCTGCTAAGCCCATGGTCTTGTCTCCGGTTTCGTTGAGGTATTCGGCGCGGTATTGCGCCACTTCGCCGTCGCTCAAATCGGCGTAGGCGTCGATGAAGTCGATGTATTT
>JBJSYU010000491.1:0-6049 GCA_046089945.1 Candidatus Methylumidiphilus sp. | reverse complement strand
GTCGGTGGTGCTGCTGATGATGTTTGGGCAGACGCGCATTTTCTTCGTCATGGCCCGCGACGGCTTGCTGCCGGATGCGTTGAGCCGCGTCCATCCGAAATTTAAAACCCCGCATATCGTCACCCTCGTGACCGGGCTGGGTGTCACGCTGGCGGCGGCGTTTTTCCCGGTCGGCAAGCTGGCGGACGTGTCGAATTCCGGCACCTTGTTCGCCTTTCTGGTGGTGGCCTTGGCGGTGATGATGTTGCGTGTGCGCGACCCCGGCCGCCGGAGGCCGTTCACCACGCCGGCGGTTTGGGTGGTCGGGCCGTTGGCGATAGTGGGCTGCTTGACCTTGTTCATGTTCCTGCCGCCGGAGGCCAAGCTGGTGTTTCCGATTTGGGGCGGCATTGGGCTGGTGTTTTATTTCCTGTATGGCTACCGCCACAGCCATGTGGCGCGTGGGCAGTTTGACCCGACCGGCGGCGAGGATTTGCTGGCTGAAATCCGCCCGTTGGCGGATTATGTGAAGGATGATGAAGAGTCTTAAAGTAGCCGTCATTCCGGTCGGACGCCGGAATCCAACCACAAGGACGTGAATCTATCCGCCTACCGCCGCCCCACTCATTAACATGCTATAGCCCCATCATGCTCTACGAACTCCTCCGTCCCATCCTGTTCCGCTTCGACCCGGAAACTGCGCATAACCTCGGTCTGCGCTCACTCAGCCTTGCTGCCAATCTCGGCCCATTGAACCCCTTGGCGCAAACTTTGCGTGCCCGCCCGCGCACGGTTATGGGATTGGAATTCCCCAATGCCGTGGGTTTAGCCGCCGGCATGGACAAGAATGGCGATTGCATAGCAGGCATGGCCGCTTTGGGTTTTGGCTTCTTGGAAATTGGCACCGTCACGCCCAAGCCGCAGCCGGGAAACCCCAAGCCGCGCATGTTTCGCCTTGTCGAGCAACAGGCGGTCATTAACCGCCTAGGCTTCAACAACAAAGGCGTGGATTACCTGATTGCCCAAGTCCAGGCGCGGCGTTCGCGTGTGTTGCTGGGCATCAATATCGGCAAGAATCTAACCACGGCGGTGGAACAGGCGCTGGACGATTATTTGATTGGCCTGCGCAAGGTGTACGCGCATGCCGATTATGTCACGGTCAATATCTCATCGCCCAACACGCCGGGCCTGCGCAAATTGCAAACTGCCGAGCATCTCGGCGAGTTGCTGGGCGGTTTGGCGATTGAGCGGGAGAAACTGGCGCAAGAATATGGCAAGCGTGTGCCTGTGGCGGTGAAAATCGCCCCGGATTTGGAAGCGGAAGAAATCGCGCCGCTGGTCGAGCAGTTAATCCACAACCAGGCCGATGCGGTGATTGCCACCAATACCACGCTGTCGCGGGTTGGCGTCGAAAGCTCGGCTTATGCGTCTGAGGCAGGCGGATTGAGCGGTCGTCCTTTATTCGCCCGTTCCACCGAAACCGTCGCCCGTTTGGCCGAAGCGTTACAAGGCGCATTGCCGATTATCGCTTGTGGCGGCATATTCAGCGCCGAAGACGCGCAGGCGAAAATCGCCGCCGGGGCGAGTCTGGTGCAGATTTACACCGGGTTTATCTACCGGGGGCCGGCGTTGGTCAAGGAGATTGCGGAGAGTTTATAAACCGAGGGCGGGCCATGGCCGAAACTTTCCACGATATCCACGACCGCTTTTTCCGCGAAACCTTTTCCCGCCGGGAAGTCGCTGAAGGATTCTTGCGCAGTTATTTGCCGGAGGCCGTGGTCGCCGCAATAGAATGGGATACTTTGGAAATCGCCAAAGACAGCTTTATTGAAAAAGCGCTGCGCCAGCATTTTTCCGATTTGCTGTACACCGTCCGCCATTGCGGCAGGGCGCTTAAAATCTATCTGCTGGTTGAACACAAAAGCCATCCTGACGTGTGGGTGCCGCTGCAACTGCTGCGCTACCAAGTGCGCATCTGGGAATTGCACCGCAAGCAAAATCCGCAAGACCTGCTGCCGCCGATACTGCCGCTGGTGCTGTACCACGGCCAGACAATCTGGCAAACGCCGACGCGCTTCATGGGCCTGTTTGGCGAGATGGACGCGGCTTTCGCGGAGTATGTGCCGGACTTCCGTTATGAGTTGTGCGACCTGAACCTGCCGGAACCGGCGCAGATACGCAACGCTGTACTAAGCCGCTTGGTGTTGCAGGCGCTGAAGCATATTTTCGATCCTGAGCCTAAGCAAACCTTGGCCGAACTCTTGCCGCTGGTGCGCGAGATACTGGATCGAGAAACCGCGCTGGAAATGCTGGAGGTTGTGCTGCGATACTATGTGCAGGCCACCCAATCCCTGGACGAGCATGATATTCGAGATTTGATAACCGCTGATGAGGACAACACTATGCCGACATTCATAGACCGCTACATCGAACAGGGCCGGCAGCAAGGCTGGCTGGCTGGCAGGGAAGAAGGCAAGGAGGAGGGCAGGGAGGAGGGCAAATACGAAGGCCAGCGGGAGTTGCTGCTGCGCCAGATAAACCGCAAATTCGGCCCACCCACCGCGCAGCAGCGCCGCCGCGTCAAGCAGGCCGACGGCGAAACCTTGCTGCGCTGGTCGGAGCAGATGTTGTTTGCGGAGTCAGTGGAGGAGGCTTTGCGTTGAATCGGCCCGGCTGCGTGACCGTTATTATCTGTATTCTTATTGAAGGAGATTCCCATGGCATTAGCATTGCGTGATGATGATTTGCACACTTACGGCGAGTATCTGACTTGGCCTGAGGAGCGGCGCTTCGAGTTGATCGACGGCGTGGCGTATTGCATGGCCCCCGGCCCGAATCTGGAGCATCAGGATTTTGCCGGGGAGATTTATTTCCAACTCAGGCTGGCATTGCAGGGCAAGCCTTGCCGGGCATTCATCGCGCCCTTGGATGTGCGTTTGCCGAAAGCGGACGAGGCGGATGAGCGGGTCGATACCGTGGTGCAGCCGGACGTGCTGGTGGTGTGCGAGCCGGGCAAGCTGGATCGGCGCGGGGTGCGCGGTGCGCCGGATTGGGTGGTGGAGGTGTTGTCGCCGTCCACGGCCAGCCACGACCATTTGCGCAAGCGCCGGGTTTATGAACGGGCTGGGGTGCGGGAGTATTGGCTGGTGCATCCTACAGATCGGATGGTGACGGTCTACCGTTTGGAAAATGGCGAGTTTGGCAAGCCGGAGGTGTTCGACATGCACGAGGCGACGCCGGTTGGCGTGTTGCCGGGCGTCGCCATTGTCTGGGAGGATTTGCTGGGGCGCTTGCCGCCACTTGGGGATTAGCCGGTCGGCCATGGAATCCGGCGCAAAAAAACCCGCCTGCGGCTGGATTGGCCGAGGCGGGTTTTTTGTGGGGTTTAGTAGCGCTCAGGCGTCGGGATCGAACATTTCATGCTTGATGGTGTGCCGGTTGGCGATCAGCTCGTCGATGGACGGCTCGTCGTTCAGGGCGCGTTTGATGGCGAGCTTGGTGGCTTCGTAGTTGGTGCGGTACAAGTCTTTTTCGTCGAGGTTGGGGTCTTTGACCGCCTGCGGGTCTAGCCAGACCAAGCTGATGATGCACAGGTCATTGACTTGGTCTTTCGGGATGACGCCTTCGATGACCGAGTCCACCACGGCGTCGGCGGTGGCGACTTGCACGACGCCGCCCAACAGGTTGATGGTGTCCATGTGCTTGATGGTGACTTTCGGCACCATCATCGTCGCCGGGCGAACCATTTGGTTGCAGGCGCGGATGGCGAACATGCTGGTGTGGCCGGCGTGTTGGGCCATCATGTTGGCGAAGGCCTGGCCGACCGGGCCGTCCACGCGGCCGATGAGGATTTCCGGCATGGCGTCGGTGTATTGGCCTTCCGCCGCGAACACGGTGGCTTCGCCGGCTTTGAAAATGATGTCGGACATGGCTGTCTCCTGGTTGTTGTGGTTTTTGGAAGGCGGCATATTAAGCCATCACGGCGGGGGAAACAAACCATAATCAGCGTATAATCCGCGCAAATTTTGTTGGGGTTTACCGGGGGCATTGTCGTGCAAAAAGATCCGTTTGAGGAAGAATACGGCCGCCATTCCAATTTTAGGCCCAGCCGAGGCAGCGGCTCGTCGTCCGTTCTGAAGTGGCTGTTGGTGGTGTTTCTCGTGGCGTTTGGCGTGTTGGGCTATGAGCGCATGCGCAAGGGCGGCGGCAAGCCGCCCGCGCCCGCTGTGGCGCAGCAGCCGCTAGAGGATCTGGACACGCCGCCGTCCGCCGAAGCTGAGGCGCCGCCCGCGCCGGATAGCTTGCAGACCTATGCCGCCCCGGTTCTGCCGGGCGCCATGCCTGCGCCTGTGCGTCAGGCCGAAGCCGTTCCGCATGCCGAGCCGGAAAAGCGCCCGACAGTGGCGAAATTCGAGATGAGCATGAACCAGTCCAACAGCTTTATCGGCCAAGGCTATATCAATGGGCGCAGCGTGAGGCTGTTGGCGGACACCGGCGCGACCACGGTGGTGGTGCCACAGGGTCTGGCCCAGCAGTTTGGCTTGAAGCTCGGCGCGCGCATCCCGTTCAAGACCGGCGGCGGCGTGGTTTACCACTACGCGACGGTGATCGATAAGCTGACGCTGGGGCGGATCGAGATTCGCAATGTGGAGGCCGCGATCAATCCGGCCATGGGGGATGATTTTGTGCTGTTGGGCATGAGTGCGTTGAGCTTGATGGACATGGAGTTGCAGGATGGGAAGCTGGTGCTGCAATACAAGCAGCCGGACGCCGCTGATGGCGGCTTGGGCAATGTCGAGCAGGAATCCTTCAAGCGCCCGGTCAAGGACTGTGTCAGCAAGGGCAACAAGATCGACAAGCAGACGCTCGATTGCCTGCGCGGCTTGTGACGGCGGGCTGGCGCAGGGCTTGCTTTTACAGTCCTAAGACCAGCGCGGCCCACAGCAGAGCCATGATGGTGGCGACGGTCAGCAGCACGGCGGCTTTGACCTTGGTGGCGGCGCTGAACAAGCCTTTGAAGCCGACAATCAGGCCAATCGGTGGGAAAAAAATGCTGGCAAACATCATCATCAGCAGCAGGCCGACGCTCCAGTCGGCCACCGCCGAGTCGGTGACGCTGCCGGGTTCGTCCACGGGCCGGCCACAGCCCGTGCAGACTATCGCCTTTTCTTTCACTTCCTTTCCGCAAAAACGACAATACATTTGCAGCCTCGTCTGAAGTTAAGTCTGGTGGGTAAAATGCCGCGCCACGCGCTGCGCCGCCGGCTCATTTTGGCCGCAAGAGGATACCCGAATGCGCGTTATTGCGCCATATGGCAAAGCCGCCTGAACCCCGCCTGATTGAGCCTCCCATGCGCAAACCCCGACATTTGTTCCGGCTATGGCCTGTGCTGGCCGTGTTGGCGCTGGCGGTCACATGGCGCGGCCTGCCGGCCGACGACGACGACCCGCCCGCCCGGCAAGCCCAAAGCGTGGACATCAGCCCGAAACGGCAATCGCAAAGCGGCCTGAAAACCCAGCCTTTGGCGGCGGCGGCGGTCGGCGAGGAAATCCCGGCGTATGGGCGGATTGTGGACTTGTCGCCGCTGCTGGATTTGCGCGCCCGCTACCGCGCCGCCCAGTCCGAGCTCGCCGTGGCCGAGGCGGCGTTGCGCTTGGCGCGGCAAAACCACGACCGCCTGCGCACACTGCACAGCGAATCCATCATCCCCACCCGCGAGTTGATCTTGGCTGAATCGCAGTTGGCGGCCGACCAAGCCCGCCACGAGGCCGCCGCCCGCCACATGCGCGAGGTGCGCGAGGAGGCGGTGCAGAGCTTTGGCGGGGAATTGTTCCATCAGGCGGTGGAGGCGGAATCCAAGCTGTTTCAGGGCTTGCTTGACCATACCCAGGTGTTGGCCTTGGTCACCTTGCCTGCCGGGCAATCCCTGCCCGCCACGGCGCGCACGGTGAATCTCACCTTCGGCGGCGAGCGCGGCAAACCCCGCCCGGCCCGCTTGCTTGCCGCCGCGCCGCAGACCGACGTGTCCACGCAGGGCGAAACCTGGTTTTTCGCCGCCGACGCGCAAGG
>JBJSYU010000490.1:0-5457 GCA_046089945.1 Candidatus Methylumidiphilus sp. | reverse complement strand
AAGGTTGTGGAGAGCGTCGAAATCAACGCCACGCCTGAGGCGGTGTGGAACATCATCAAAGACTTCGGCGCTGCCGCCAATTGGATGCCGGCGGTCGCCAGCGTCAAGGCGAGCAGCGGCAGCGAGCAAGGCTCAGTCCGTGAAGTGATCTTGAAAAAGGGCGGCGTGATCAAGGAGGTGTTGAAAGAGGTGGATGCGGCCACCCACACCATCAAGTACCGCGTCGATGCGGAACCCGATTGCGCGGTGTTCCCGGTCAACAATTATTCCGCCACCATCGCCGTCACTGCGGCGGGCGCAGGCTCGAAAGTGGACTGGACCAGCGCCGCCTACCGTTGCTTCACGCCGAACAACCCGCCGCCTGGGCAAGACGAGAAGGCGGCCATCGAGGCCATGACCAACCTGTCCAAGGAAAGCTTGGCGAACCTCAAAGCCTTGGCGGAAAAGAAATAAGCCATGGCGTCCATCAAGCGTTTGGCCTTGAGGACAGGGGCGGCGGCGGGGGCCGCCGCCTTTTTTTTGTGCGCGGCGGCGCAGGCCGAGCCGTTCGCCTACATCACCAACCAGAAGGGCAACAGCGTCACGGTGATTGACACCGCCAGCGGCAAGGCCGTGGACACGCTGGCCCTGCCGCCCGGCGCCGAGCCGGCCGGCGTGGCGGTCAGCGCCGACGGCAAGACGGTGTGCGTCGCCAACCCCGGCGGCAAAAACCTCAGCATCATCGATGCCGCCAGCCGCAAAATCGTCGCCACCGTGCCGACCGGCACCGGCGGCGTAGCCGTGGCACTGAGCGCCGACGGGCGGACGGCGTTTGCGGCGGACTGGTTCGAGCGCGGCATCAGCGTCATCGACATCGCTGCCGGTAAGGCCGTCGGTCGCATCACCGTCGGCAATATCCCGGCCGGCCTCGCCGCCAGCCGTGACGGCCGCAACCTCTATGTCTCCAACCGCGACGACAACACGCTGGCGGAAATCGACCTGAAGACCTTAGCCGTGACGCGCACTGTCGCTGTCGGCAAGCATCCGTTCGGTATCCATCTGTCGGCGGACGGCACGAAGCTGTATTCGGCGAATGTCGAAAGCAACGACGTGTCGGCGGTGGATTTGGCGACGTTTGCCGTGGTCAAGACGATACCCGTCGGCGACCGGCCCTATGCGGTGGGCGAGGCGCAAGGGCGGCTGTTTGTCACCAACCAATACGACGCTTCGGTGACGGTGATCGACGCGGCCCGCTTGCAGCCTACGGGTATTGTCAAAGTCGGCGAATACCCCGAAGGCATCAGCGCCCATCCCGACGGCTTGCATATTTATGTCGCCAATTGGATGAGCAACACGGTTTCTGTGATTGATGCCGCTAAACTGCAAGTCGTCAACACCATACCCACCGGGGATGGCAGTCGGGCGTTTGGGGAGTTTATTGCCAGGGGTAAGTAAGCGGCGGTTTTTTGTGGTGAACCCTGCGTTGGCGCACACAAGCGTTGCGGCAAGGCAAGCTTAGCAAATACCGCAGCGCGCCCTCGGCCATGTCTGCCCCCTGCAAGCCCTCAAGGCATGGCGTGCAAAAGAGCCTGAACGCTTCGTCACAGAGATACATAATCTACCGGGACTTGACAGATAGAGCAGTTTGTCCACGCAAAATATGAAACTGCGTTCTTTTGCTTTGAGCGTCTACCCCGCATGAAGATGACATAAATGCGGGCATATCGTAGCTCGGCAAAACCCGGACTATGCAAACTACGTCCGGGCTACTTGCTGGACTTTTTCAAGTAGCATGTGTTTTCAACCATTCCTGCAACGCATGGTTGATTTGGTGTTGATAGGGTAACGCATTTGGCAAATCTGCCGCCCGCTGAAAGAAATCAACCACTTTTTTATCTAATGATAATACACAGATTACCTGTTCTGCTTCTTCCTGCGGCGGTAAATCAGCTAATAACCCGCGCCGCTTGACTTTGAGCTTAGTTAAATCATATTCCTTTTTCATAGCCAATCACCTATTGTATAGCAATAGTGTGCGATGCGTACCCTACATGGCTGAAAGTAGCTACGTTATCGCCATCAGTATTCCTGGGATTATCGACATCCGTTAATGGTGCGCGGTGCGCACCCTACAAGACTTGGGAACCAGAACAACATATCAGTTACCCAATGAGAATAGGTTTTTGAGCCTTTTTGTAATTAGGTTGTTGGAGAGGCGATGTTCGTCTAGGTGTTCCAAGATCAGTTGGATATTGCTTTGCACCACGGGTTCTTGATAATACGCGGGTTTGATGGTATCGGCGTTTAGGGTTATTTCGCTGATGGAGCTATTGATGGCTTGAAGCAACATTTTGGTATCTTCCGGCTTCTCGGCGGGCAGTTGCAAAATGTAGCTGAAAATTTCGTTGATGGCTTTATTCAGTTGCTTGGTTATTTCGGCCTCTAGTGTCGTCGGTTCGGTTGGCGCACTCTCGCCGTATTGCTCCTGGGCTAGTTTAGTTTTGGTTGCAAACGTGGCTTTGAGTTTTTTGAAGACCAAATGCTTGGCTAGGCTATGATGTTCCAGATGCTCGACGATAGTTTTTAGGTCGGCTTGGACGATGGGTGAGAGAAAGTTGGCAGGCTGGATATCGTCTTGCGATATTTTATCCATGGAATCGTTGATTGCCCTCGCCAATGCTTCGTCGCTTGAATCTTGGCCTGAGACATCGTTAAAGTTTTCTATGATGGCGTTTATATAAGTATGAAGTTTTTTCTGAGAGGCTTGAGTTTTCTGTAAAAAATATTGATCCTCTTCCGATTTTTTTTGTTTATTTTCTTCGGCCCTCGTAATTGAGTCTTTCTTTTTCATAGCTATTTTTTGGCGTAACTCGAAAAAGCAATAATAAAATGGATACAGCAATAACACTAGCATAACCAGCGCTTTGACTGGTGTGGCAAGAACAATCATAAATATTGAAATACAAAGCCACTCCGATAAAACTCCAGATTTGCGCAGATATTTAAGATATAATAAAGTAGCGCCCATTGTAAACACTAGCAAAAAAACATAAATCGCAACGTAAAAAGCGTCAGAAGCTGACCTGCCTAACGACAAAGTAAATATAATTGCTACAGCTAGAAATCCGCAAGATACCCACCACAAAATTTTATTCTTGTACACATCTTGTAGCACTACGCTGTGTGTTTGAATGTTGTTTAGTATCATGTCAAAACCTCGGCAAACTTAATTTTACTTCAGGCGCTAACGCAGAAATTTTCTGGTTATAGTCTTTGGTAATTTCAAACAGCATCGCATCCAAGTTGATTAAATCAATACTAATCTGCTCTGCGCGTTTGCGGATTTGGATGGTTTCTGGAATGGACAATCCGACTGTCCATTGTTTCATGTCCAGAGCTTTCTTTTCTTCCGCCAATAGCTGCTTGTGCCACTTGATGGCCTGCAACACTTCGCCGAAAGAGGCGCAGAAAAAATCCATCTTTCTGTCGAACGCATGTTTAGCTAAATCCGCCATCACTAGCGTCACTTCTTTCTGTGCGCTGATGCGGCTTAGTTCAACTTCCTTTTGCGCGGCAACGCGGTGCATCCGTTCTTCAATTTCCCGCTCTTTTATATAACTTCGTTCTTGAATCCGATATTGCTCTAACTGCGTATCGACTTCCTTTTCACGCAGTTTGCGATTTCCCTCATTATTGGCAAAGGCGACATCCAACAGAATCTTTGTGATTTCCAGTGTGGGTTGTATCGGATACATTTCGTTCTCCAAAAATGTTTTATCTTTAGTCGGGCAGGGTGGGCAGACGGCTTTATCGTCTGCCCACGCGCCTCTCCAAATGTCGTGCGCAATCGGCTGGCAGATACAAAGACATCCGCCCACCCTACGCAGTTTAAACAATTCTAATCCTAGGCTAAACAATATTCAAATTATTGTGAATTGCCCCAAAAATCGCGGTGAGGCTGTCCATGCTGGGGTTGCCTTTGGGGGATGGCATCCAATACGGGCTTTTCTGTGACAACGGCTAATTGTTCAAAGCCTATCGTCGCGCTGACTAAACCACGGACTATCAACGCGGCAAGATGTGTTAAAACTATGAGGATGCAGTGAGGAACGCACTGCATCCTTCAACTTTCCGGTCAGCACCAGTCTACGAGGTATAATCCGAAAGCTCCAGCCGTCTTTCTATTTTCTCTATTCGGCGAACAACCGAACTCATCATTTCCCTGCCACTTCCCGACAAGGCATACAGACTTCCCAAGGTTTGTTCCATGGCGGCAAGTTTAGCTCAATCCGGTTTAAGCGTTCGCCATGTTCACTCAAAGTGCCTCGCATAGCCCGAAGGTGTTCAAGTATCAAGTTTTCAACATTATCAGTCATTGTCTTGCCTCTACTCTTCAATATCGTGGTGCGCGTAGTTTGCCGACATAGTCGGGTAGGGTGGGCAGACGGCTGTATCGTTTGTCATGTTTGGCTCCAAATAAAGTAGAGGGACTCACTGTCGATGCGCATTGTTTTATGCGTCGGACTTACTTACTCATCATGTGCGCCGTTTTTCATGGCTTCAATGTCAGCCACACTCAAGCCCGTAATTTGCGCAATCATCTCCACAGGCAAGCCTGCTGCCAGTGAGTTTTTGGCCGCTGTTTTTAGGCCGTTATTATATTGCTGCTTTTTGGCTTCTTCAAAATTATATTCTTCAATCATCCAATATTTTTCTTCCGGTGAGACCCGGTTTTTGGCGATGGAGGCAATGACGGTTTGCAGTTCAGGGCGGGGATACTGTGATTCATCAATGGTTTCCGTTAAGCTTTCATTGATGATTTTGAGCCAGTCTCGATAAGGTTCCGGCGTTGTGTCGTTGACGTATTTTGCGGCTAAATAAATCACTTTATGATGGATTTCATGCAGTGGTTTTCCGCTCCTGTCTTTTGGGTCAAAATCAATGACGGCGACGTCGGTTTTGTGCTTGTCACCGGAGGTTAGCACGACAATCGTGTATACCGTCAGCGGCGGACGGTAGTTTTTATAATTTTGCGCCTGTTCCAATAAGGCTACGCAGTGATAATGCAAAAATCGGTCGTAATGGTCGCTGTTATTTTCGTGCTGCACTTCGACGATCACCCGGTTTTTAGTGTCTTCGGCGTACAGATCAAACTCGACTTTGACGCGGCCTATGTGTTGGGAATAGGTTTTTTCGGTTTCAACTTTGTCAATCTCCAAGTTAATTCCAATAATATCTTTGACAAACGCTTTAAAAATATCTGGCGGTGAAAAGGCTTTTTTAAAAATCACCCCGTATTGCAGTGATGCGACTTGCTTCATGATGTTTACTCCGCACTCAATGGCAATTCGCCATGTAAAATGGGCAAACGGTTTTATCGTTTGCCCATGTGAACAATGCCTGGCCTGAAAACTAAGGGGGCAATCTGCTTGCAGCCGCTGCAAACTGAACTTTTCAGATTACCCTCACCCCAGCCCT
>JBJSYU010000489.1:0-3167 GCA_046089945.1 Candidatus Methylumidiphilus sp. | reverse complement strand
TACGCGGCATCGCCTAAGAAATAATGCTCGGATTGCCATTGCCGGCTGCGCCTACAAATTTCGACATCGACAAAATCCTGCTCAATCAGCACATATTCTTGCAGGCTGGGCAGGCTTTGATAGGCTAGGCGTTTCAACGTTTCATCGGTTTTGCGGGTGGATTTGGACAGCACTTCGACGATCAACAGCGGCGACTCGGTATAGTATTCATGCTCAGTCTTGTCGTCGCAGACCACCATGATATCGGGATAAAAGAAATCTTCGGCGACTTTGACTTTCAAGTCGGAGGCATACACATCGCAAGGCGTGTCGAGCAGTTGGTTGCCGAACAGCCGCACCAAGGCCGAAATGATGCGCTCGTGGTTTTTCTTGGCACCCGCCATGGCATAGGCCACGCCGCCAATCAATTCATGTTTGACTTCGCTGACGCGCTCGCCTGCGAGGTATTCGGATTCGCTTATGTATATTTTCGGGGCATGTGCGGCCATTATTGTTTCTCCGTTGTTTTAAGTAGCGGTTATGGTGCGGCCTGCCCAGCTTCGGCCTTGAGTTTAAGAAATTCGGCCATGTCTTCATTGACGACACGGGCATAAATGTCTTCGACCGGCACATGCAAATCCAGCGCGGAAAAATACGCGGCATCGCCTAAGAAATAATGCTCGGGTTGCCATTGCCGACTGCGCCTACAAATTTCGACATCGACAAAATCCTGCTCAATCAGCACATATTCTTGCAGGCTGGGCAGGCTTTGATAAGCCAAGCGTTTCAGCGTCTCATCAGTTTTGCGGGTGGACTTCGACAGCACTTCGACGATGAATGTCGGCGTTTCGGTGTAATGGGCGCTGCCGTCGCCGCTGTGGCAATCCACCAGCACATCGGGATAGAAAAAATCGAGACCGACTTTAACTTTAAGGTCGGATGAAAAGGGTTCGCAGGGCGTGTTTGCCAAATGCGCATGCAGTTTGGCGATGAGATTGCCGACAATGCGGACATGGTTCGCGCTGGCCCCGGCTATGGCATAGGCCACGCCGCCAATCAACTCATGTTTGACCGCGCTGACAAGCTCGCCTGCGAGGTATTCGGATTCGCTTAAGTAAAGTTTCGGAGCCTGTGCGGCCATTGCTATTTCTCCGTCTGTTTTAATCCGCATAGCTTGCCAAGTCGGCCCGCCTGCGGCAATAAAAAAACGCGAAGCCGACGGGTTTTGTCCGGCTTCGCGTTGTGTGGCGTTTCCCCCATCTACTAAAGATTAAGGGGAAGCAAAAGGCACTAGCCTTTGGCCCGCTCTTCCAGTATCGCCACGGCCGGCAACACTTTTCCTTCAAGGTATTCCAAAAACGCGCCGCCGGCGGTGGAGATATACGACACTTGGTCATAAATGCCGTATTTTTGGATGGCGGCTATCGTGTCGCCGCCGCCGGCCAGCGTAAACGCATCGGTGTTGGCGATGGCCTCGGCGATGGTTTTCGTGCCGGCGCCGAACTGGTCGAACTCGAACACACCGACCGGGCCGTTCCATACCACGGTGCCGGCTTTCATGATGATGTCGGCCAGCGCCTTGGCGGAGTCCGGGCCGATGTCGAAGATCATGTCGTCGTCGGCCACATCGGCGACGGCTTTCAGCACGGCCTCCTCGGTTTTGTCGAATTTTTTGCCGACCACCACGTCGGTGGCGATGGGGATGGTCGCCCCGCGCGCGGTCATTTTTGTAATCAAGGCTTGCGCGGTCGGCACCAAGTCCGCTTCGCACAGCGATTTGCCGACATTATGGCCGACCGCCTTTAAGAAGGTGTTGGCGATGCCGCCGCCGACGACCAACTGTTCGCACTTCTCCGACAGCGATTCCAGCACGGTCAGCTTGGTGGAAACTTTCGAGCCGCCGACGATGGCGACCAAGGGCCGCGCCGGGTTGGCCAGCGCCTTGCCCAGCGCTTCCAGTTCTTCGCTGACCAACAGGCCGGCGCAGGCGACGGGCGCGAATTTGGCGACGCCGTGGGTGGAGGCTTCGGCGCGGTGGGCGGTGCCGAAGGCGTCCATCACGAACACATCGCACAGCGCGGCGTATTTTTGCGCCGTCGCGTCCACGTTTTTCTTCTCGCCCTTGTTGATGCGGCAGTTTTCCAGCAGCACCAGTTCGCCCTCGGCGACATCAAAGCCGCCGTCCACCCAGTCCTTAATCAGGCGCACCGGCTTGCCCAGCCGGGCGGCGATGTCGTCGGCGACGGGTTTCAGCGAGTTTTCCTCCGACCAGACGCCCTCTTCGGGGCGGCCGAGGTGGGAGGTGACCATCACTTTCGCGCCGGCCGCGAGGCAGTGGTTGATGGTCGCCATCGACGCGGTGATGCGGGCGTCGGATGTCACTTTGCCGTCTTCGACCGGCACGTTGAGGTCGGAGCGGATGAAGACGCGCTTGCCGCTGATGTCGAGATCAGCCAAACGGAGGAAGGTCATGCTTAAGTCTCCTTGGGGAGTTGAGGAAAAGGGGGGTTTAAAGACGTCGGCTTGGGGGCTGGCCCTCTCCCCACGGGGCGAGGGAACTTGTTTGTCAAGGATTGCGCCACTTGATCGAGCAGCCGATGCTGATGTGCTGCGCCTTCGGCCCCTGCCCGGTCAAGGACACCTGCCGCATGGCCTTGAACAAATCGCGGGGGGCGTCTTCCGGGGCGGTGTCTTTGCGGCTGGCGTCGATGCGGCCGCGGTATTGCAGGCGTAGGTCGGCGTTGTAGCCGAAGAAGTCCGGCGTGCAGACCGCCCCGTAGGCGCGGGCGACGGCCTGGGTCTCGTCGTACAGATAGGGAAACGGATAGCCGTAGCGCTCGGCGGCAAGCTTCATATTGTCGAAGGAGTCTTCCGGGTAGTCGGTCGGGTCGTTGGACATGATGGCGACGCTGCGGACGCCGAAGTCCAGCAACTCGGCCGCGTCGCGGACGATGCGCGCCTGCACCGCTTTGACATAGGGGCAATGGTTGCAGATGAACATGACCAAAAGCCCTCTGGGTCCTGCACATTCAGCGAGCGACCAGGATCTGCCGTCAACGCCAGGCAAAAGAAAATCAGGTGCGGGAGTGCCGAATTCGCAAACCGGGGTATGGGTGAGGGCCATGGAGATTGACTTCTAAAATGACTGATGATTATAGCAGAGTGCCTACCGCAATCTCCGGGTCCAC
>JBJSYU010000488.1:0-3025 GCA_046089945.1 Candidatus Methylumidiphilus sp. | reverse complement strand
GCGATGACCGGCAACAACTCCTTGCGCACCTGGTCCCAGGCGGTGGAAGGCCGCGGCGACTCCTTGATGCTGCGGAAATCCCGGCCCAGCCGTTGCAGACCGCCGAGCCAGCCGTCCTCGTCCACGGCGCAGGCTTCCCGTTTCACGGTCACGATTTCCACCTGCCCGGTGGGGCTGATCGTTCCCACGCTCACATGTGGGAATGCATCCAGCGACGCTCCAGCGTCGCGTTTTTTGTGGGTATCGCCAAAGGGTATTGCGGCGGCGGGACACGGGCCGCAGAGCGGCCAGGGATGCATTCCCACGCGGAGCGTGGGAACGATAAAAAAGGGTATTTCGGAGTAGCGCGTGGGCAGACGATAGAGCCGTCTGCCCACCCTACACGGCTTGCCAAATTGGAGTTATTAGGCAACTACAGGATAAAACTTTGACACATTGCGCAATATCAAAAGAGGAAATTTATTCTCAAAAGCCGACAAATATTTTCTAGTTATCAATGAAACATCAGAGTTTCCCTCATTTAGCAGAATATTTCCCCACAAGTGAGGAGAATATCTCATAATATTGCTGAAAGCATATGTGAGCATGAAGTGCAAGCAAATCTCAGATAATACAACAGGATAAAACGGGTTTTCAACGTACCACAACGCTCCATCCGCATCTACAAATATCATTGCTGTTATTTTATGAAGCGATGACACAGGAACCTCGATTACTTTTTTTCCATATCGATTATCAACAGTGAATCCAGAAAAGGCTTTGGCAACACATTCTTGATTTGGCGTTACTTCGCCATCGCCAATCAAAAATTTCCACGTCATATTTCTCGTATCTTTGCCAAGCTCTATATCCATAGGGTATGTTCTGCTGTGTTTTCCTGTAATCAGCTTATAGTATTCTCTTATTTCTGGAACCATGCTTAGCAGAACACCAAGCGACGATGTGTTTTTCTGTTTAAAAAATTGTACGAGTGTTTCAAGATTATCTTGAGCCAGTTCAAGTGATTTGTTTTTGGCAAGTAATGTGGGAGAAGAAAAAACAAGCTCGCTAAATGTTCCTTTGGCACAGTTACCGCCAAATTTTACCTTGTAGTCCGATGGGTCATAATCTAGACCATGAGAACCCGGGAGATTCTCAACCATATAGCGAATCGGATTATTAAGTATAATAATCGCATAGGAGTATGCCGTTAGAGAATAAAAAAAGTTAAGTGGCTTCACAAGCAGAGAGCCTTGCTTCCCAGAAATGTATAACTCTCTACCTTGTCTTATACAACTTTTAAGGCGATTGGCCTCATCAGAATTAATTCCCGCATTTTTTGAGTTACCAGTCGTTCGCTTTCTAAGCCTATAAAGCTCTTTTAAGTGTGCTGTATTTTCAATATTTGAAACCAAATCAAGAAGCGACTGATCAAAATACAGCCTTCCAACGGGCAATGTTTCTATATAATTTTGCTTATTTAATCTTTCATCGCATTCTTTCTTAATAAGTGCATAATTCTTCGCTGCCAAAAACTCTGCTGATTCAGAATCCTGTATTCCCTTACTAGCAAAAAACCTTTTGATATTTTTGTTAAATTTGTCTTGCTCGTTTTCGCTTAATGATGCCCATTCAGACGTTGCTTCTGTTTGTATATTTTTCATATCCAAGTAATTCATATCCATCCTAAGAACCTGCTCACCATTTACTACTGGAGCGATATGCACACAATCTGACAGCATTTCATTATTCATATAACCTTCCGATCAATATTGAAACCATAAAAATAGCTGAAACAAACGGGGCCAAAAGGCCCCGTTCGCTTTTACCTCTAAAAAAATCCGCAAGGATTTTCTTACATCATCCCATCCATGCCGCCCATTCCACCCATGCCGCCCATGCCAGCGCCAGCGGTTTCGGCCTTCGGCTCTTCCGCAACCATCGCTTCGGTGGTAATCATCAAACCGGCTACGGAGGCGGCGTTTTGCAGCGCGGAGCGGGTGACTTTGGCCGGGTCGAGGATGCCCATGGCGACCATGTCGCCGTATTCGCCGGTGGCGGCGTTGTAGCCGAAGTTGCCGCTGCCTTCGGCGACTTTGTTCAGCACGACGGAGGATTCGTCGCCGGCGTTGGCGACGATCTGGCGCAGCGGCTCTTCCATGGCGCGGCGGGCGATGCTGATGCCGACGTCTTGGTCGTGGTTGACGCCTTTCAGATCTTTCAGGGTTTGCAGGGCGCGGATCAGCGCGACGCCGCCGCCGGGGACGATGCCTTCTTCAACGGCGGCGCGGGTGGCGTGTAGCGCGTCTTCGACGCGGGCTTTCTTTTCTTTCATTTCCACTTCGGTCGCGGCGCCGACTTTGATGACCGCGACGCCGCCGGCCAGCTTGGCCAGACGCTCTTGCAGCTTCTCTTTGTCGTAGTCGGAGGTGGTGTCTTCCATCTGCTTGCGGATCTGCGCGACACGGGCGGTGATCTTGTCGTGGGCGCCGGCGCCGTCGATGATGGTGGTGTTTTCTTTGCTGACCTGGACTTTCTTGGCGGTGCCGAGGTCGGCCAGGGTGGCTTTTTCCAGGCTCAGGCCGATGTCTTCGGCGATGACGGTCGCGCCGGTCAGCACGGCGATGTCTTCGAGCATGGCTTTGCGGCGGTCGCCGAAGCCGGGGGCTTTGACGGCGGCGACTTTGACGATGCCGCGCATGGTGTTGACGACCAAGGTCGCCAGCGCTTCGCCTTCGACATCTTCAGAGATGATGAGCAGCGAGCGGCCGGACTTGGCGACGCCTTCCAGCACCGGCAGCAGTTCGCGGATGTTGGAGATTTTCTTTTCGTACAGCAGGATGAACGGGTTTTCGAGTTCCGCGCTCATGCTTTGCTGGTTGTTGATGAAGTAGGGCGACAGGTAGCCGCGGTCGAACTGCATGCCTTCGACGATGTCGAGCTGGTTTTCCAGGCCGGAACCGTCTTCAACGGTGATGACGCCTTCTTTGCCCACCTTGTCCATCGCGTCGGTGATGATTTTGCCGATGGATTCGTCGGCGTTTGC
>JBJSYU010000487.1:0-2596 GCA_046089945.1 Candidatus Methylumidiphilus sp. | reverse complement strand
CGCCACTCGTGGCCTGGAACAGCCTCAGGAGCATTTCGCAAACCAATTAAACCCACCTCCCGCCCCCGGCCATGCCGGGGGCTGTTGGGTTCACTTCAAAGTCGCACGCAAACGCTGCAACTGCTTGACCATCTCCGCCTTCATGCGGTCGCGGCCTATCGAATGCTTCATGCCGCTGCCCATGCCGGCCACTTGGTCGGTCGAAGAGCGCAGCGCGTAAAACACCAGCGCGCCGTCATGGTACGGCAGCGCGCCGACGACAAACTGGCTGGAGTTGTAAGAATGCCCGACATAATACTGCCGCTGCAACACCAAGGCGCCATCATCTGCAATGCGCGTCAGGCGATGGCCCAAGGCGGCGGTCGGGCGGTCTTCCACGTTGCGGCTCTGCCAAAAGAAGCGCTCGCTCACATCGGCCGGCAGCGCCTGCGGATAATTCAGCCAAACCTCATACAGATCCGCCGAATAACTTTTAATCAGCTCACTGCCGCGTTCCGTCGCCGTGCGCAACTCCGCCGCCGGGTCGGCCGGTGCGCCGTCGCGCGCATACTGGGCGACGCCGGCCAGCCCGCTTTGCCGATAGGCTTGGTAGCGTTGCAGCAGGATTTCGCGGTAACGCTGCGTCACCGCGTTCTTGTCCGCGCCCTTCAAGCTGGCGAAACTGGCGATTTCCTCCGCCGACAGATTGAACTTGTCGCCCGCCTCGACCTCCTGCAAATCCTGCGCCTCCTCGGCGCTCAAGCTGAACGCCTTGAAAGCCGCCACCGTCGCGCCATCGGGGATTTCCCCCTTTGCCACCAGCGTCGTGTCCAAGCCGGCAAAATTGCCTTTCTTGATATAGCCGACGACCTTCGCCAGCGGCGCGGCGACATACACCGCGATGCCATCGGCGAGTTCCTTCTCGCTGTTTTCCTTGAACTGCCAAGAAATGGCCTTGCCGCTTTCCAAGTCGGCGATTTGATCCTGCGGCACCCCCACGCGCGCAAGGACTTCCTCGCCGGTCGGCAGCGCGGCGTTCGCCATATTCAAAGCCAATGCGCAGCCGGCGGCGATGAGCCAACGGCTGGCGCGGTGCATGTATGTGTGTGTTTGCGTCATGGTTGATACCCCTGGATGTGTTGTCAAAATAGTGCAAGCGCCCGCGCCGTGCGGCCAGTCGCCATAAAACCCGCCAAAGCGGCAGTTTAGGCCATAAAGATAGCCCAAGCCCGGCACCGCCGCCACTATAAAAAACGCACACCGACAATCGGCGCCCAAGCGGACAATATAGCGCCGAATGTCAAGGCGATATTGTAAAACCCCGTGTGACGCATGAAGCGGTGGAAATCAATAGGCATGCCGCTATTCCTCGCGTGTTTGTGATTTTCTCTCGTGCTTGTCGTTCCCAAACTCCGCTTGGGAATGCAGTCTTGGAAGCTCCAGCTTCCCGAAGCCTGCCCCATCTCAGGCATACGGGAAGCAGAGCTTCCAAGACTTTGATTCCCATTGATACCTTGGCAACTAGGGGAATGACGGCCTTATCGCCGAAGGTCACACCGCCCCCTCAAAAACCTCAGACTGCCTAGCCCGGTACTCCTTGCGAAAATCGACAACTCCTCCCGCGACTATATCCCGGTAAATCTCCATCGCCTTATCTTCCGTGAATTCCTTGGACAAAAACCGGAACGCGCCGGCGGCGACATACTCAGCTTCCAAATCACAGGTAATCCAGCGGCGCTCTTCGGCTTCGGCGACTTGGCCGGTGGTGCTGGAGCCACCGAAAATATCCAACACCAAGTCGCCGGGGTAGGTCAGAAAGCGGATGAAAAACTCCGGCAGCTTGGCGGGAAAACGAGCGGGGTGGCCTTTGATGCCTGCCAGCTTGCAGCCGCGCAGATATTGGCCGTTGCTTTCGGAATTGGGGATTTGCAGCAGGTTGGAGGGAATCGCACCGCCATTGTCGCGCCCGAACGCCTTGCCGATGTCGTGGCCGCTGGGGCGCTTGGCGGGGCTGTAATAATTTTCCGGGTCGTCCAGCAGTTTCTTCATGCGGTCGCTGTATTCGACCAGCACTTTGCTGGCATCGGCTTTAGGCCATTCGGTTTTGGAAAACCACCAGACATTGTTCACCGCATCCTTGGCCCTGAGCTTGCGCTTATTCACCCATTCGATTGGGGAAGGCAGCTTGGAGGGATTGAACCAATAGAAATCCTGGGCGAGGAAAAAGTTTAAGTCGTCGCAGAAATGCAAGGCGACGCGGAAGTTATACAGGCTACGCGCCGGGACGCCTTTTTGATAAGCGCCACCGATATCCAGCACAAACGATCCGTCGCCGCGCAGCTTGCGGTGGACTAGCGTGGCGAATTGGCTGAGCCACTCGATGTATTCGTGCTGCTCGGCGTTGCCATATTCCTTCTTGCGCTGCAAGGCGAAGGGCGGACTGGTCATGACCAGGTTGACGCTATTGTCCTCAAGGGAGTCGAGCAATTCCAGAGAATCGCCGATGTATGCCTGGCCCCGTGCCGTTTTGAACCCTAGTCGCATCATCGTTTTCCTCTAGTCCGAAACTTTTAGTCTGTAGATTTATAGTGTGCAGCGATGTAGGGTGCGCATCGCG
>JBJSYU010000486.1:0-6807 GCA_046089945.1 Candidatus Methylumidiphilus sp. | reverse complement strand
GCCGCCGCATGCAGGGCGCGTTCTTCTTCGGTTTGCCGCAGCAGGTCGGACAGGCTCAGCGCCACCAACGCGCCGTTGAGCGGGCGTTGCGGGCGGTATTTTTTCAGCAATTGCAAGAAACCCTGCCACGCGGCGGCGTCCACCGCCTGATGGCTGTCTTGCGTGGTGTAGCGCCCGGCGGTGTCGAGCAGCACGGCCTCGTCGGCGAACCACCAATCGCAATTGCGGGTGCCGCCCACGCCTTTGACAGAGGCTTTGCCGGTAGGCCCGGCCAGCGGAAATTTCAGCCCGGAATTGACCAAGGCCGTGGTTTTGCCGGAACCGGGCGCGCCGATAATCATGTACCAAGGCAGTTCATACAGGCAGGGCGCACCGCCCTTGGCCTGGGCGCGGGAAGCTTGCAGCACCTTCAGCGCCTCGTCGAAACCCCGGCTTAAGGTCGCCAATTCGTCCGCCGACGCCGCTTGCTCAGGCGAACCGCCGCCGCCGACCAAATCGCCTAGCAACTGCTGGTCTTTGCGCGTGGCGCGGAAACGCGCCCACAGCCGATAGCCTAGCCACAGCGCAAACAGCAGCGCTATCGCCAGCCCACGCGCACCCGCAGATTCCAGCGGCGCGGCGTCGGCGATGGCGACCAGCGGGCCTGCAAACCACAGCAACAGCGCCAAAACCAGCAGGCCCAGGCCTTGCACCACCCAAATGTTGGTCAACAATTTCACAGGCTTCCCCTACTGGATCAAAATGTCCACGCGCCGATTCAAGGCGCGGTGTTCTGGCGTGTCGTTGGGCGCCAGCGGCTCGCCGTCGGCGCTGCCTTTGGCCCGCACTTTGCCGCCCGCCGCCCCGGAAGCCAGCAGCAAGTCGGCGACATGCTTGGCGCGGGCGTTGGACAAATCCCAATTGGACGGGAAGCGGGCGCTGCGGATTGGCGTGTCGTCGGTGTGGCCGGTGACGAGTACGGCGTCCAGTCCCGCGCCCAGTTCCCCGGCGATTTTGCGCAGCATCGGCACAAACTCCGGCTTGACTTGGTCGCTGCCGGACGGGAAGGAATTGCGGACGCGCAAGGTACGGTCGTCGATCACCTCGACCATGTTTTGCCGGATTTCCTCGGCCAGCAGTTGCGTGAAGCGCTCTCTGCGGCCCGGCACTGGCGGCTTGACGGCGGGCGCGGGCAGCGGCGTGGCAAGCTGAATTTTCTCGCGGCCCAACGCGGCCAAGTCGGCGCGGGCCGGGTCGGAGGCGGCGCTGATGGCGAACAAAAACAGCAAATAGGCCAAAAACAACAGGCCCAGCGCGACCGAACCGACCACCCACAGCGGCACAAACCGCGCCAGCGCGTTGCGGGCGTCTTGCAAGCCCCGCCAACGCGGCGACAACGCCCGCTCGAAATCGCCGCGCTGGCGCTGGATCAACTGGTAAAGTTCGCTGCGGTATTGCTCCAAGGCGTTCAAGCCGTTTTGCATGATGCGATATTTGCCTTGAAACCCTAGGCTGACGCAGAGATAAAACAACTCGATGACCGGCAGATTCTTGGCCGGCTGGCGGCTGAGAAAATCACTCAACACCTGCTGGCCTTGCGCGTTCTTGCCGTCGATGTAGGCGAAGAAACGCTCGCCGCCCCAAGATTCCTTATGGAACAAAATCAGCAAGGTCTGTTGCCCCCAAAGGCTTTGCGTGCCCCAAGGCGTGTTCATGATGGTCTCGTCGAGCAGCGAACACAGCGCGTAACTCGCCATGCCCATCGCCTCCTGGCCCAAACCCTGCCGCATCAGCGCGTTCTCGAACACGCGGATTTCCTCGACCAGTTGTTTTTTCAGCCCGTCGATGTCGCGGTGGGCGGCGGCGGCGCGCAAACGCGGCACCAAGGCCAACAGCGGCAAGGCGGCCGTCACCACTGGATTGTCGCCGAACGCCTCCAACCGGCCCGCCTGCGGCGGCGGCTCGGCCATCATGCGCGGCGGCTGTGGCTGTGGCTGTGGCAGCGGCTTTGGGGCTAGGGTTGGATCATCGTTTGAACTGGCGCGGGCGCGGCCGCCCGGCGAGGGTTTGCGGATGGCGGTTTTGTCGTCGTCGCCAAACGGGGATGAAAAGGGGTTGTCTTGGCTCACCTGAACTTATCCTTTTTTGATCGCCCAAAATTTCAGTTCCAGTTCGGGGAAGTTGCCGCCGACATGGAACGCGAAGCCGCCGGAGCTGGCCATTTTTTTCCACAACTCGCCGCGCTTGTCCAACTCGAAATACGAAAAGCCGGGATGGTGGGGAAGTTGCCTCGGCGCCACCGGCAACAGTTCGATGGCGATGCCCGGCAGGGCGGAATTGACCAGCCGCTGGATATCCTCCACCGGGCCGATTTTCACTTGCGGCGGGAAATGGGCGTGCAGCATTTCCCGCGACACGCTGGCTTTGACCGCCAGCACAAACACCGCGTTGTTGAGCAGGTTGGGGTCGGGAAGCTTGGCGCCGTAGTAGCCCTGCTTCGGCCCGCTCAAAGGGATAGGCACGGCGTTTTGCTCCAGCACCTTGCTCAGCAATTGGCGCAGTTCTTCGATCAACGGCGTGAATGTCGCCTGCAAATCGTCATGGTCATAAACCGGGAAACTGATCGGGCGCTTGCTTTCGACGCGGTAATAGGTCGCCAACTCGCCGGCCAGTTGCAGCCCGATCCGGTAAAACTCCTCCGGGTGCAAGGCGGCGGTGGCGCCCAAATGCTCCAGCAGCGGTTCGTAGCGGTTGATCGCCTGGAGCAGCAGGAAATCTTGGATTTCCGACGCGCCGCCGCGCGCCGACTCCACCACCCGCCCGGCCAGCGCTTCGCCACGGGTGTGCAGCAGCCCGTGCAATTCGCGCAGGAAGCCGCCCAGCACCTCGGCGGCGAAACAGTGCAAGACCGGCGGGATGTATTGCTCGTCGAGGATCACCGTCTTGTCGGCCCGCACCTCGACCACCTTGGCGACGCCTAGGCAGACATAACCGGCCCGTTCCTGCCGCGCCAACATCAAGCGCGGGCGCAAGCCGCCGATTTGCACGGGATGGCGGCTGTCGGCGCCGCTGTTGTAGTCGCGCACCTCGCGCTCGCGCAGGCGGCAGCGGGCTAGGCTGTCGGGGAACGCCTCGCTGTCGATTTCGGCGGAATCGGCGCGGCGGTCGGGCAAGGCCAAATAAACCAAGCTGTTTTTGACATCCTGCGGCAGCTCCAAGGGCAGCGGCAGTTCATCATCGGCCGGCAAGTCGAACGGCTGCCCTTTCGGAAACACGCCCCGGCACTCGGACAAAGCCAGCTTGCCGATGGCCAGTTGGCCGCGATCCAGCTTCAAGGCCGCAAAGCCCCAGCCAAACGGCCGCAAGCCCTCGCAGCGCCCATGCACCAGCGCTTCAATGTAACGGTCATGCTGCTGGAAGTGCTGGGGCCGCAAGAACATCCCCTCCGACCAAATGACCCTGCTGTTTTCGGACATAGTCTCCTCGTTTGAACGGGCTGGCGTTAGCGGTTTTTGGGCGTATTGCGCAGGACGCGCATTTGTTCACGATAGGCTGCGGTGAAGGCGTCGCCGAACAAATCGTCCATGGCTTCGTTCACCAACTGCGGATAAGCCTGGCCGTAGGCGTCCCAGCACTTGGCCTTTTTTTGGAAGACGATGCCGTCCTTGAAGCGCTCCTCAATGGCCTCAGGCTTTAGGCGCTGCAAAAACGCGCCCAACGCCGCCTGCATGCCGGCCCGCATCGCCAACTGGTGGTTCATGATGTCGGTGAAGCCCTCCTCCACCGCCTCGGTCGGCCCGATGTAGGACGGATGGGTGTTGGCGACCATGACTTTCAAGGCGTCGTCGGCGGTGGGCAGGAATTTCAGCGGATTGTTTTTGCGCGCCTGGATCATCGTCACATCCGTCCGCCGCAGCTCGCGCTTTTCCTCGGTGCGGGCGCGCAGCACCTGCATTAACCCCGCGACCATCTCGCGGTAGGCCATGCCCGCCAGCCGCATCGCCTGCGCCTGCTGCTCGGCGTTCATCGCCGGGAAATCCTCCAGCCCGGCGCCTTGCAGGAAACACTGGAACAGATCCACGCCGGGCGGCGGCGCGACGGATTTGGGCGTGGCGGCGGCGACGGGCGTCGGCTGGCCGACGCGCCCCCTAGGCGTGGGGATGTGGAACTTTTCAGCCGGCGGGGCGACTTGCGGCGTGTCGAATGGCGGGGGCACCGGAGGGGCTGGAACCTCCACAGGGCGGGCTGCGGGCGGGGGGTCATTGGCGAAGGGCGGCGCCGGTTGGGGCGGCTGCGCCTTGGCCCCGGCGTCCGCAGGCAGAAATTGATCCAGCCAATCCGCGCCGCTATCTTCGGCGGGCGGCGGGGTGGCCGACTGCGCAAACGGCGAATCACCCACGGACGCAAACAAATCCTCGATGGCGAAGCTTTCCGCGGCCGGCGCGGCGCCGCCCTCCTGCCGGACGGCCAGCGGCGCGAAGCTTTCTTGGAACGGCGCGGCATCCGCCTGCCCGATGAAACTGGGGGAAGGCTCGGCTTCGGCAAAGCCGGGCGTCAACGGCGGCGGCGGCGCCCGGTCGAACGGCAGCGGCGGCATGTCCACACCGCCGCCAAACGGGCTGGGCGCGGACGGAGCGGCGAACAGCCCGGCTTGCCCGGCGAACACCTCGAAGTCCGCCACCTCTTCCGCCGCAATCCGCGCCCGCAATTCGTAATCGCCGATTTTGATCTGGTCGCCGTCGGCCAGCGGCACGGACGCCTGCGTCAAAAAACGGCCCTCTTTACGCAGCCACGTGCCGCCCGAACTGGTGTCGCTGAGGACGTAAGCCCCGTTTTCATAAGCGATTTCGGCATGGTGGCGGGAAACCAGCTTGTCCTCGTCGGGCAAGGCCAGATGGTTTTCGGCGGAACGGCCGATAGTGCCGCCGCGCCGGTCAAAACACGCGCTCAACACGCCGGACGGCGGCAAGCCCTTGTACCCAATGACTTCAAGAATCAGCGCCATAACTCAACAGACCACCTTATCATGCTCGATTAAATGCCCACACCGCCGGCGGTGATGACGCTACAGGCTCGCCAGCGCTAGCGCGACAGCCGCACCGCAGGGTTGCCGGCCAAGTAGTTAAGCGAAACATACCAGCAAAACAGGTTGGAGTCACTGCCATTGTCAGCGCCTGATGAAGCTTGGCCTGCGCCGCCAACTTCTGTGGTCTGTGGAAAACGGGCGGCGGCAAGAAGGCCAGCTTGGCGCAGGCCAAGCCAGTGCGACTGGCGACCCGCCGCGTAGGTTAGGACGCAAAGCCGTTGACTCAAGCCAAAACTGGAGTGCAAGATTTATCTTGCGCAAGGCACAAGTCATTGAATTGAAAAGCGTCATCCGCGCCTTTAGCCGCGAGGACTGCATCGACCTGACCCGCCATGACGGATCTGGAACGGCTGGAAGGCGCTTCATGAGGGTCAGACAGCCTCTGGGCTGTTTTATGGGGATGTTTTTGGAAAACGGAGGTGGGTTTAATTGGTTTGCCAAATACTCCTGAGGCTGTTCCAGGCCACGAGTGGCGCGGCCTGCGGATGCCTGTGAGGAATGCCATAAAGCAATTAAACCCGCCTCCATCCTGTTTTGGCGCTATCGGCGAATTGGCGGGCGATCAAGGCGACGCGGCCAGCGGAATTCACAAGCTCTTTAACTGCATCAATCGAGGTGGTTGACATGGATATTCCTGAGTTTGACGAGGCATGGGTGTCGTCTTGCCTGAAAGCCCACGGCTTGGCAAGCCGGATTAAAGACCCTGAACACCTGCGCGAGTTGTTCGCCAGGCTGTGGGTGATCATAGCGCGGGAATACCCCGAAAACGAGCTGGAACTCCTCGCCGGGGTGGAACGGATAGCGATCCATAACGGCTGGATTCAGGACTGACGGCCATGCGCAACCGGTTCACCGCGCAGAAAATAGCTGACGCGGCTAAAAGTTTGCAACGTCCTGATTTTCCACGCACGAAAAGGGGCGTAAGCATCCGTGCAGCCAAAGAATCGTGGGAGAGTTATCCGCGCACCGGCCCCGGCGGCGGGGGCGGGGTTTGCGCCGGGGGCGGACGCGGAACGGGTAAAGGCGGCGGCCGCCGCCGCCAGGCCCAGCGCCGCCGGGCCGGCGATTTACCACGACGCTTGCCTTGAAAAACACGCGGCGGAGGCGAGGAAGAAGGAGGACATCCTGCGGCCTGTGCTGGCGGCGGCGCGGGCGCTGGCGGAGACTTACGGCATGGCGCTTTCGACGGTGTACCGGCAACTGGACGCGCATCGGCAAAACGGCGTCGCGGGATTGGCGAAGCGGCAGCGGAAAGACGTTGGCATGGCGCGGGCGATGATTTCGCTGGCGTTTGACAGGGAAGCGCCGTTTTCGGCTGAGGTTCTGGCGGGTCTGCGCGCCGAGTTGGACGGCTACATCCGTTCCCATTACGCGCACGGCACGAACGGCTGGCGGCAGATTCAGGTGTTGGCAGGCATGCGGCTGATGGAACTGTGCCACGCCTGGGGCTGGCCGGCCATGAGCGCTAAGGCCGACGCCCGGCGTCGGCAAAACTGGAAGAGCGCCGACGGGCGGCCGATGTGCGGCAACTGCCGCAAGGGCGAGGTGACGTATGCCGACCGTTACATCGAGACGCCATCGTACAAGTGCTTGTTGGGCGGGTTCGGGACGGTTAAAAGCGCGATTTGCGACTGCTATGAAGCCCCTCAATACCGATAGGAGACGACAGTGACTAAAGCGAAAGAAGTGAAAAAACTTCGCTCATGTGGGCAAATAGATGATCCTGGGAGTCAGGAGGATTC
>JBJSYU010000485.1:0-7168 GCA_046089945.1 Candidatus Methylumidiphilus sp. | reverse complement strand
CGCACCAGCTCGGCCCGCGCCCGGTGTTCCGCCGCGGTGCCGTGGGAAAAGTTGAGCCGGACCACGTCCACTCCGGCCCGGATGATTTTTTCCAGAACCTCACGGGACTCGGAGGCCGGCCCCAGGGTGGCGATGATTTTGGTGCGACGTATGCTTTTCATCGGGCGGCTTACTGCGCGTTAACCAGCGCGACGGTGGTGTCCAACATGCGGTTGGAGAAGCCCCACTCGTTGTCATACCAAGACAGCACCTTGACCAAGTTGCCGATCACCGCCGTCTGCGTGGCGTCGAAGTTGGAGGAGGTGGTGGTGTGGTTGAAGTCGCTGGAGACCAACGGCAGGGTGTTGTAGCCCAGGATGCCCTTCAACGCGCCTTCGGAGGCTTCTTTCAGGATGGCGTTGACTTCTTCTTTGGTGGTTTCGCGGCCTGCGATGAAGGTCAGGTCAACCACGGAGACGTTCGGCGTCGGCACGCGGATGGCGAAGCCGGACAGCTTGCCGTTCAGTTCCGGCAACACCAGCCCGACAGCCTGCGCGGCGCCGGTCTTGGTCGGGATCATGTTCAGCGCGGCAGCGCGGGCGCGGTACAGGTCGCTGTGGTAAACGTCGGTCAACACCTGGTCGTTGGTGTAGGAGTGGATCGTGGTCATCAGGCCGGAGACTAGACCCAGCGTGTCGTTCAGCGGCTTGACCAGCGGAGCCAGACAGTTGGTGGTGCAAGAGGCGTTGGAGATGACGGTGTCGCTGGCTTTCAGGACGCCGTGGTTGACGCCGTAGACGATGGTGGCGTCGGCTTCGTTTTTGTCGGCGGGGGCGGAGATGATGACTTTTTTGGCGCCGGCGTCGAGGTGCGCCTGGTTCTTCGTCTTGTTGCGGAAAATGCCGGTGCATTCCAGCACCACGTCGATGTTCAGCGCGGCCCAAGGCAGCTTGGAGGGATCGCGCTCGGAGAACACTTTGATGCGGTCGCCGTTGATGACGAGGTCGCCGCCGTCGATTTCCACGGTGCCTTTGAACGGCCCGTGGACGGTGTCGTGGCGGGTCAGGTGGGCGTTGATGTTGGCGTCGCCCAAGTCGTTGATGGCGACAATTTTGATATCGGTGCGCCCGGCCTCGTAGGCGGCGCGCAGGACGTTGCGGCCGATGCGGCCATAACCATTGATAGCGACATTAATCGTCATAAAGCGTTCTCCAGTAATTTAACAGGTGAGGGTTGAGTGAAAAGCCAAGCGTTTTGCCGAATGTGTGGTGGCTGGTGCTTGATTGAGGGGTGCGCCGACATGCGGGCCGCAGGGCATGGCCTTCATGCCCGCCCGCCACGCGGCGTGGTTCGGGCCTGAATTTAAAGTATGCAGAGGTTTATCCATGGCTCTGAAATATAACAAACTCAAGCTTGCCGAGTCCAGCGCTTACATTGCGCAGGGTATGTCTTCGTCCGCACATGCGGACTTGACCGGGACACGGCTTTATGCTGGCTTTGGCCGGGCAAAGCATGCGAGCATGTGCCGTTTGACACAGCCAGATCCTTAGCCGGGCTGGCATTTTCCCACGTTTTCAGGAGTCCCCATGGTTGCCAGCGAACACCCCACGCCCTTGCCCGCCGAGCAGTTGGCGGCCTGCTTCGATCCCGCCGCGCTGCCCTTCGCTGACACCTCGGAGGCTGGCTTTGCGCCCTTTTTCGGCGTGGCCGGACAGCAGGGGGCGCAGGAGGCCATCGCCTTTGGCGTCGCCATGGCCCGTCCCGGCTTCAATGTGTTCGTCTCCGGGATGCCGGGGACGGGCCGACTGTCGTTGGCGTGGCACTATCTGGAGGCGGTGGCGAAGCGGCAGGAGACGCCGGACGATTGGCTGTATTTGAACCAGTTCGGCAACCTGCGCGAGCCGCTGGCGCTGGCCTTGCCGGCCGGCTTGGGCAAAGCATTTCAGACGGACATGGAGCGGCTGGTTGATAGTCTGTTCGCTACATTTTCGGCGGCTTTCGAGCATCCGGGCTATCAGCGCGGCAAGGTTGGGATTGAGCGGGCGTTCGCGCAGCGCTTCAGCCGGGCCATCGACGAGGTCGAGCGCCGCGCCCAGTCGGAAGGCGTCGCGTTGTTCCGCGATGGCGAGACGGTGTCGTTCGCGCCGCTGTCCGACGGCAAGGCGGTCAGCGAGGAGGCGTTCGCCGCGTTCACCGAGGCGGAGAAGGGGGCTTTCCAAGAAAAGGCGCTGGGGCTGGAGGATTTTTTGGCCGACCGCTTGGCGGAATTGCCGCAGTGGCGGCGGGAAACCAGCGAGCGTCTGAGGCAGCTCAACCGCGCCACCTTGGATCAGGCGGTCGGCCCGTTGTTGGCGCCGTTGGCCCAAAAATATGCCGGCCAGCCTGCGGTGTTGGCGTATCTGGAGGCGCTGCGCGGGGATTTGCCGGGAAACTTGGAGGCGGGGCAGGAGGCGGACGCCGCCGACGAGGCCGGCAAGCGCCGCCGCCTGCTCGAACGCTACGCGCCCAAACTGCTGGTGTCCCACCAGCCGGGCGCGGGTGCGCCAGTGGTTGTCGAGGCCAATCCGACCTACCAGAATTTGTTTGGCAGGATCGAGTTCACCAATGAGCAGGGCGTGCTGACCACCCATCTGCGGCTGATTTGCCCCGGCGCGCTGCACCAGGCCAATGGCGGCTATCTGCTGCTGGAGGCGGACAAGATGGCGGGCGAGCCGCAGGTCTGGCCGGCCTTGAAGCGGGCGCTGCAAAGCCGCCTGCTGCGCATCGAACCGCCGTCGCCCGATCCGGCCACGCCGGTCGCCATGGGACTCAGCCCGCAGCCGCTGCCGCTGGAACTGAAACTGGTCTTGGTGGGCGGGCGCGACTTGTATTATTTGTTGCAGGAGATGGATGACGAGTTCAACGAGTTGTTCAGGGTGCTGGCGGATTTCGACGACCATCTGTCCCGCGACACGGCGTCCATCGCGCAAGTGGCCGGGCTGCTCAAAGCCTATGTCGAACGTTCGGGGTTCGCGCCGTTGAGCGCCGCCGCCGTGGCCAGGCTGCTGGAGTTCAGCGGGCGTTTGGCGGAAGACCAGCGGCGGCTGTCGGCGCGCATCGGCGACTTGTTTGAGTTGGCTGCGGAGGCGGAGCGGCTGCGCGGCGAGGCGGGCGGTGCCGTGATCGAGGCGGCGCATGTCGCCGCCGCCTTGGCCGGCCGGGAACGCCGCCTCGGCCGCATCAGCCGCGAACTGTTGGAGCAGATGCTGGACGGAACGATTTTGATCGGCACGGCGGGCGAGGCGGTGGGCCGGGTCAACGGCCTGACGGTGCTGGAAGTCGGCGGCAGCCGCTTCGGCATGCCCGCCCGCATCAGCGCCACGGTGTCGCCGGGCGGGCGCGGCGTCGTCGATATCGAGCGCGAGGCCGAGCTGGGGCAGGCGATCCACTCCAAAGGTGTGCTGATCCTGTCTGGCTTTTTGGCGCAAAAGTATGCGAAAGACTTCCCGCTGCGGCTGTCGGCGACGATTGCCCTGGAGCAGTCTTACGGCTATGTGGACGGTGACAGCGCATCCTTGGCGGAATTGCTGGCTTTGTTGTCGGCGCTGACCGGCGTCGCGCTGCGCCAGTCCTTGGCGGTCACCGGCTCGGTCAACCAATACGGCGAGGTGCAGGCGGTGGGCGGGGTGAACGAGAAAATCGAAGGTTTTTTCAGGCTGTGCCAAGCCCGTGGCTTCGGCGGCGGGCAGGGCGTGGTCATTCCGAGCGCCAACGTCGCCAATCTGATGTTGGATGGCGCCGTGGTCGAGGCCGCCCGGCGCGGGGATTTCGCCGTGTATGCGGTCGATTCGGTGGATCAGGCCTTGGGTCTGCTGACCGGCAAGCCGGCCTCGGCGGTCAACCGGCTGGCGGTCAGCCGGCTGCGGGCGATGGCCCGGTGGGCGGGGAAGGACTGACGGTGCCCGCTGTTAGTGTCGGCGTGAGGCGTCGTTTGAGGTTTCCAACGTTTCGCAGTGCAGCAGCGTGGTCAGAATGTCCAGCCGCTCCGGCAAGGTGACGGCTTCGACCAGCAATTGCCGCTCGGCGATTTCCAAAGGCAGCACACAGGTCAGGCGGTTGACCAGATCGGCCATGCTGACGTTTTCCAGCGCGGGCCACTCGATGTCCAGGCGCTTGAAGGTACAGTAGTCGCGCAGTTGCTGGAGAAACTGGCCGCGCGCGCGGTCGTCAACCGCGCTCTTGTCGTAGTCGCGGCGGAACCTAGCCCAGTCGGCGTGGACGCGCCGGTAGCCGCGCTCGGTTGGGATTTCCTCGACGATGTCGAAGTGGCAGACGCCGGTCAACACCACCATCAGCCGCCCGTCGCTGGTTTCGTTGAAAAACGTGATCCGCCCGGCCGTCCCGGTCTTGTAGAGGGCGGCGGCGTGGCTGTCGCCGGGGTCGGCGGACAGTTCGGGCTGCACCATGCCGATGAGGCGCTGCTCGCCCAGCGTGTCGAAGACCATTTCCAAATAGCGCGGCTCGAAAATGTTCAGCGGCAATTGGCAACCGGGCATAACCACCGCATGGGGCAGCGGGAAGATCGGCAGCGAGCGCGGCAGGTTTTCATAGGCCAGGGCAAAGGGGTAGCTAGTCATCGGCTTGGTCTCCGGGGATTGTTCTGGATTCGGGTTTGACCGGGCGAGGCGCTAAGGTTTCAGCCGACCGCTGACAGCCATGCCGAGTAGCCCGGTGGCCAGCAGTGCCAATGTTGGCGGTGCAGGGATTTCGTTTAGCGTGATAGTGCTGGGGACAGTGCCTTCCGGGTCGATGCCTGCCGTCACCGATGTCAATCCCATCCGCATGCGCAACGTCCCCGTCAGGCCAAGCTGCGTCAGGTCAAAGCTCAATAGACTGCTAGTGTTTATGGTCATCGTGTCCTCATACAAGCCAACCAACAGCGTGCCATCCTGGATAAGCTGCTGAACTAGCGGCGGGTAAGCGGGGTTTGGCACGCTGAGACTGAGCGTGACATTTCGGTTTAGGTTAAAGGGGGCCAAAAATGCGGTGGAGCCCGCACCGGTGTCGCCGGGCACGAAAACATAGTTTTGCCCTAAGTTGATGGTGCCGGTGATGGTGGAACTCACGCTTGTGGAATACGCGAACAATTCGACTTGGTCAAAAGGGCCATTGACATCCCCTCCTGGCGGGAGGTTGGCTAAGTCTGTGCAGCCTGATGGTGCCTTGTCGCAAGATCCCAAGCCAGTGAAGGCTACGCCGTCTATCTGAATGGTCAATGTCGCGGCGGGTGCCGCAGCGGATGCCGCGAGCAGGGCAACAGCGTCCATCAGCCCGAGTCGTTTGCGCGATTTCATGATTCAAACCTCTGATGCATGCCACTGTGGTCTTGCCGTGGCGTTGTTGAAGGTGCGAATTTTAAGGCTTTACGCTGGCGAGTGAATTAAAATTTGCTGCTTGATCCCATCCCAAATCACAGGAGAAAGAGAGAGCAAATGTCCCACCACGACGCATTGGCGCTGATTCGGCGCGGCGCACAGGAAATCCTGCGCGAGGAAGAGTTGGAAAAAAAACTGGCCGGGGGACGGCCGTTACGCATTAAGGCGGGGTTTGACCCCACTGCGCCCGATTTGCATTTGGGGCATACCGTCTTGCTGAACAAGCTGAAGCAGTTTCAGGATTTGGGCCACGAGGCGATCTTTCTGATTGGCGACTTCACCGGCATGATCGGCGACCCCACCGGCAAAAATGCCACGCGCAAGCCGCTGACGCGGGAGGAGGTGATTCAAAACGGCAGGACTTACGAGCAGCAGATTTTCAAGATCCTCGACCCTGACAAGACCACGATCTGCTTCAACTCCACATGGATGAATGCGATGACGCCCGCCGACCTCATCCAACTGGCCGCCAAGCACACGGTGGCGCGGATGCTGGAGCGGGAAGATTTCAGCAACCGCTACAAGACCGGCCAGCCCATCGCCATCCATGAGTTCCTCTATCCGCTAATCCAAGGCTACGATTCCGTCGCCCTCAATGCGGATGTGGAACTAGGTGGCACCGACCAAAAGTTCAACTTGTTGGTAGGACGGCAGTTGCAGGAGGTTTACGGGCAGAAGCCGCAGGCGGTGCTGACCATGCCGCTGTTGGAGGGCTTGGATGGTGTGCAGAAGATGTCCAAGTCGCTAGGCAATTATGTCGGCATCGCCGACCCGGCGGATGAGATGTTCGGCAAGCTCATGTCCATCTCCGACGATTTGATGTGGCGTTACTTGGAGTTGTTGAGCTTCGTCCCGATGGCCGAGATTGATGCCTGGAAAAAAGCGTGCGCTGAAGGGGCCAACCCGCGCGATGTCAAGGTGCGCCTGGGCCGGGAAATTGTCGAGCGGTTTCATGGCGCAGCGGCAGGCCAGGCGGCTGTGGAGCATTTTGAGGCTCGCCATAAGGACAGGCTGGTTCCAGAAGACTTGGAGGAGGTTTCATTGCAAGTGCCAAGCTCAGGCCGACCGGTCGCCAACGTTATTCATGACTTGGCTTTGGCGGCAAGCACATCGGAAGCTCGGCGCGCCATTCAAGGGGGTGGGGTGAAAATCGACGGGCACAAGGTTTCTGATCAGGCGCTTGTGCTTGCCGTAGGAGGCCCCTACCTTATTGAGGTTGGGAAGCGAAAAGTCGCAAAGGTTCGGTTGGAGCCCATAGGTATCTACACAAGTCCCACCACAAACAGGCATGATAGGGCATGATTTTAAAAAACACTTGCGGGGCTAGACCCGCGCCTCATCCGGCGGCACCAGCAGTTGGTGCTTGAACACCTGAATTCCAGCGAACCGCTCAGCGCGGGGCTGAAGGCCCTGCCGGACAAGGTGGGCAGCTTTGCCAGCACGCAGGCGGCGTGGCGGTTCTACGCGAACCCGTCGGTCACGCTGGCGAAGCTCCAGGAGCCGCTGACGGCGGCGGCGCGCGGGGGCATCGCCGGCCACTGCGACGCCTACGCGCTGTGCGTGCACGACGGGTCGCGGCTGAGCTACAAGCACGCCAACAAGCCGGACACCTACGCCATCACGCACGCGGCGGACATCGGCTACGACCTGCAAACCAGCTTGCTCGTCAGCGACCGCGACGGCCAGCCGCTGGCCCCTGTGGCGCAGCGCCTGGTCAGCGCCGACGGCAGTTACGCCACCTATGGTGGGGCGACCCCCGACCCACAGGCCAAGGA
>JBJSYU010000484.1:0-6561 GCA_046089945.1 Candidatus Methylumidiphilus sp. | reverse complement strand
AGCGCGTTGTGGCGGCCGACATCTTCGCGCAGCAGCGCAATGCCCGCGCCCGGCACCGCCCACGCCGCGCCATGCACGGCCCCGGTCAGTTGGTTCAGGGGTTGCAATGCGGCCAGCGCTTGCAAGCTGTCGCGCAAAGCCGCGACACTGACGCTGACGCCCCGGCCGACCGGGCCGGGCTGGCGCACGGCTTGGCGCAACGTCGCGGCGCCGCACAACCCGCAGCCGGTGCGCCCGGTGAGGTTGCGCGCTTTGTCGCCGAGCGCGGCAAAGCGCTCCGGCGGAATGCGCAGCCACAATTCCACGCCCTCCTCGCGGTGGTATTCCGCGACCGCCGCCAATTCGCCGCGATTGGCAATGATGCCTTCGGTCAGGCTAAAACCCAGCGCAAAATCGGCCAAATCCTGCGGGCTGGCCAGCATCACCACATGCGGCTCGTTGTTATAAAACAGCCCGACCGGCGCTTCTTCGATGACATCATCCTCCACGCTTTGCCGGGCATCGCCACGCCAACGCTCGACGGGATACTGCCCGCAGGCCGTCCAGTGTTTCCCTAAAACCCCCAGGCTCTCGCTGGCCGCAGCGGGTTGTGGCGGCAGTTCGCAGGTTTTAGGTTTTTCTGAATTCATAGTCGGCGCAGTCGGCTGGCAGTGGCATTATCGACGGGCTGGATTTGGGTTTGTGTATAATCCGCAAGAAACCCCGGAAAATCGACGATGACATAATGGAAACCCTCCTGCCACCGTTCGACCACGGCCATGATCGGGCCTATTATCACATCCAGCCCAGTTTCCTCTTTCACCTTGCGACAGGCGGCTGCAATCAAGCGTTCCCCGGCCTCCAATTTGCCGCCGGGGACATGCCAGAAACCCTGCGCGGGTGGTTGGCCGCGTTGGATCAATAGGACACGTTCGGCTGCGTCGAAAATGATGGCGCTGACGCCTAGGGCGGGATGGGCATTTTGCATCGCGGCTTGCATGCTTGTTGTTAATAGCCGTGTAGGGTGCGCATCGCGCACCTTTTACAATCTTCGGCATTCGTTAAGGTGCGCGGTGCGCACCCTACCCGGCTAACGAAAAAAGCCGTGCAGGAGACGGTCGGCGACGGCAGCGCGGGAAAAGATTCGTAAAGCCGAACACGGTTCCGCGTAAACGTAAGCTTTCAAAATACCGTTGCACAAACGCCAACCCCGCCGCACGGATCAAACCGTCGGCGGGGTTTTTAACGCCTCAACTTCCGCCACAGCCAAATCGGTAAAGGCGGCAACTTGCGCAGGGGCCATGCCTTGCGCCAACAGCCGCTTGGCTATTGCCACAGCTTGGTCATGGGTGCCTTTCTCGATGCCTTTCTCGATGCCTTTCTCGATGCCCTTTTTCATACCCAGCCGATAAGTCGGCAGCTTTTCAAAATCTATCGTCAGCATTTCTAGCTCCTCATCTATGTCGATATTCAAATCGCGGTTGGTCGCCAATACTTCCAACATGTTTACATACTCGCGCAAACGCGGCGGCTCTCCGTTTAAGCGTTGCACGAGACGGGCGAGGATCTCATGCACGATGGCAAGCGCCGGGATGGCTTTGAAGTCGGCCAGCACGGCTAAAACCCAAGCGTCCGGGGAGTCTTGGCTTAACAGGGTTTGGCAATCAACCCTGCGCATATCGATGACTTCATAATGGTAAGACAACTGCGCCGAAGTTAAACCGCCCGCCATGCGCAGCTCTTCCTTGCCTATGTACACCAAATATTGCCGCACCGGCAGTTTGGGATAAGCCAGCAACATATCGGCGAGATAACGCAACATGCGCTGCGGCATCAGCGAGTCGTTGTTATTTTGGATCTCGATATGCAGGATGAAGACCTGCCCGGCCATATCGGTGACGCGGGCCACGAGGTCGGCGCGGCGGTCTTCCACCCGCTGTTTCTCGGTGTCCAGCAACTCAACCTTATCGACAGGCCAATCGAATAGGTAAGTGGCAAAGTCGCGCATAATGCGCCGCAAAATGCTCTTTGAGATAACGTCCTTCTCGCCCATGGCTTAGCGCCTCTCTAACCCGCATACTCCGCTAGCCGCTTGCGCAGCAAGTCAGGGCTGAGTGCTCGATAGAGTTTTGCCAGTTCCGGGCCGTCGGTGCGGCCGCTCAGCGCGGCGCGCAGCGGCATGAACAGGGCTTTGCCTTTGGCGCCGGATTTGGCCTTCAACACGCGCATGAATACGTCGAAATCGCCGCAGGCTGCGCTGGCGGCATCCAACGCGGCGAGGAAGAACGGCTCGCCGGCTTCGCGGGCTAGGGCTTCGATGTCGGGGCCAAGCAGCAGTTCGTCGGCGAACAGTATCCGCGCCCAGGCGTCGGCCTGCGCCGGGAACACGCAGTTGCTGCGCACGATGTCGAGAAACAGCCCGCGCTGGCCGTCCGGCACCAGGGCGTGGGTTTCGGCGCGCAGCCAGTGCCACAGCGCGTCGTCGTCGGCGGCGCGCACCGCCTGTTCCTGCCAATAGTGCAGATGGCTGATGTCGAAGCGCGACGGCGATTTGCCGAGATGGCCCACGTCGAAATGCTGCTGCAATTCCGCCCAACTCAGCAAGCCTTCCTGTTCGTAATGGTGGCCGACGCGGGCCAGCATATTGAGCAGGGCCAGCGGAAAATAGCCTTCCTCGCGCAGTTGGTTGATGCTGCGGCTGCCGTTGCGCTTGGACAGCGGGGCGCCGTCGTCGCCTAGCACCAACGAGATGTGGGTGTAGTGCGGGGCGGGCAGATCCAGCGCCTGCAAGATCATCAATTGGCGCGGGGTGTTGCTGAGGTGGTCGTCGCCGCGCACGACATGGGTGACGCCCATCAGCGAGTCATCTATCGCATTGCAGAAGAAAAACGCCGGGCTGCCGTCGGCGCGGCGGATGATGAAGTCGCCGATGTCGTCGCTGTTGAATTTTTGCGGGCCGCGCACGCCGTCGTCGAACTGAACCAGCGCATTGCGCGGCACGCGGAAGCGCAGGCTGGCCTGCAAGCCTTTTTGCAAGCGGCGTTCGACATCTTCCGGGTTGAGCCGCCCGCATTTGCCGCTGTAGCGCGGCGGCTGGCCGGCGCTTAGCTGCACTTTGCGGGCGATTTCCAGTTCCGCCGCCGTGCAAAAGCAGGGATAGGCCAGCCCGGCTTTTTCCAGCCGTTCGTAGTAGTCAGCGTAGACCGCCCCGCGCCGCGACTGGAAATGTTCGGCGTTTGGCGTCGCCGACTGCGGCCCCTCGTCCCAAACCAGCCCCATCCAGCGCAAATCGGCCAGCAGTTCGGTGACGAACTCGGCGCGGCTGCGCTCTTGGTCGGTGTCTTCGATGCGCAGCAGGAAGCGTTCGCCGAGCAGGGCGCTGAACAGCGCGGTGCGGGCGTTGCCTAGGTGCATGAAGCCAGTGGGGCTGGGCGCGAAGCGGGTTTTGGTCGGATTCATGGGCGGGTTTCCGCGAAAGGTCAGATGGGAGTGGGGGGTTGAAAATGCGCGCACTGTATATGATGGGCAAGGCAGGGGCAAGCCCGCCGTGCCGCCGCCTCAGCTAGGCTTTTGCCAGCCCAAAACCCCGTAGCGCAGCAGGCCCAGCCGGCTGGTGGATTCAATCAGCAGGGTTTCGATGGCGGCCGGCAGGCTGTTGAACGCCACATGTTTGCGCAGTTCGCGCAGGAAGGCGTAAGTGGGCAGGGTGTGGGCGGTGATGTCGCGCTCGACGCTGGGCTGGAAACCAATTTCTTGCGCCAGGGCGCGGTAGTGCGAAAACATGAAATGCACATCGCAATCGCCGTAAAATCCATAAGAATGCGGCAGGCGCGATTTCAACCACATCACCGGGCGCATCCACGGCGTGCCGAGGAAGTCGGACAGCGCCAGCCGGCCGCCCGGTTTCAGCACCCGGTAAGCCTCTTGGAAAAAGGCGCGGCGGCTGGGGAAATGGAAGATGCACTCGACCGCCAGCACGGCGTCGAAAGACTGGTCAGCGAATGGCAACACACAGGCGTCGGCGTTGATCCAGTGGATGCGGTTGGTGTCCTGCGGCGGGGTTTGCTGTTGGGCGCGGGCGAGTTGGCGGGGGTCGATGTTTAGGCCGTGCAGGCTGATGTCGGTGAAACGCTCGTTCAGGCTGGCGACGGTGCCGCCGAAGCCGCAGCCCACATCCAGCACGCGCTGGCCGTCTTCGATCTGCGCAGCGTCAGAGACCTGCCGCGTCAGGCGCTCGGCGGCGGCGGCAAAACCGGCGGCGTCGGGACATGCGGCCTGCGGGGTTTCCCAATAACCCCAATGCACATGGCGGCCAAAGGTTTGCGCCAGCGCCGGGTTGTCGTCGAGCAGGCGCAGCAGGGCGTTGAAATAGGGCAGGTTGGCTTGTGGGGCGGGCATGGGCGGTTCTCGCTGAGTCAATTGGGTGGGCGTTATAAGGATACTCTGATTGGCCGACTTTACGCAGCCGCCGTAGCGCCGGCATCCTGCCGGCGTTTAGGTTGGAGCGCCGGCATCTTGTCGGCCAAAATCGGCGAAGGTGTCATGCGCCGGCAGGGATGCCGACGCTACGTCGATGCCATCGCAGCGCCGGCTCTTGCCGCGCCGGCCAAAGCCATGGGAAGATTCGCGGCGCGGACAGACCTGTCCTAAAGAAATCTCCACACACCGCCACCGGCCAGACCCGCCATGACCCAAACCCACATTTTTGGCATCCGCCACCACGGCCCCGGCTGCGCCCGCAGCCTGTCGCTTGCCTTGCAGGCGTTGCGGCCGGATTGCCTGTTGATCGAAGGCCCGCCGGAAGGCGAGGATTTGCTGCCTTTTGTGCTGGACGCCGACATGGAGCCGCCGGTCGCCCTGCTGGTGCATTGCCCGGAGGATTTGGGCTATGCGGCGTTTTATCCGTTCGCCGAGTTCTCGCCGGAATGGCAGGCTTTGCGCCATGGCTTGACGGCGGGCATCGCCACGCGCTTCATCGATCTGCCTTGCGCGGTGGGCTTCGCGCTGGAAAAGGCCGAGCGCGATGCCGCAGCGCTGTTGCCGGTTGAGCAAGCAGGCGATGGCGCGGATGCAGAGGAAACCAGCGCCGAACCTGCGCCCCCTCCCCCGCCGGACGCGGCGGACGACGAGCAGGCCGAGGTGCGCGGCGATCCGCTGGACTGGCTGGGCCGCGCCGCCGGCCATGGCGACGGCGAGTCGTGGTGGAACCAACTGGTCGAGGAGCGCGGCGACGGCGCGGAGCTGTTTGCCGCGATTGCCGAGGCGATGCGGGCAGTGCGCGCCGAGTTCCCCGACAGCGAGGCGGGCGCGTTCCGCCAGCGGCGCGAAGCCTTGCGCGAGGCGCATATGCGCAAAAGCTTAAGGCAAGCGCAGAAGGAGGGCTTCGAGCGCATCGCCGTCGTGTGCGGGGCCTGGCATGTGCCGGCGCTGGAAACGATGCCGCCGGCCAAGGACGACGCCGCGTTGCTGAAAGCCTTGCCGAAATTGAAGACGGCGGCGACCTGGGCGCCGTGGAGCAACGGCAACCTCAGCCGCAGCAGCGGCTACGGCGCGGGCATCGTCTCGCCCGGCTGGTATGAGCATTTGTGGCGGCACCGCCAAACCCGCGACATCCACTGGCTGGCAAGGGTGGCGCAATTGCTGCGCGAGGAAGACTTGGATTGCTCGTCGGCGCATTTGATCGAAACCGCGCGGCTGGCCGAGACTTTGGGCGTGTTGCGCGGGCGGCCTGCCGCCGGCCTTGCCGAGTTGAACGAGGCGCTCCACACCGTCGTCTGCCACGGCGACGACGCGCCGATGCGGCTGATTGAGCGCCGCCTGATTGTCGGCGAGCGCCTCGGCCGGGTGCCGCCGACGGTGCCGCTGCCGCCCTTGCAGCGCGATTTGGAACAGGAGCAAAAGCGCCTACGCCTGAAGCCGGAAGCCTTGGACAAGACGCTGGATTTGGATTTGCGCCAGCCCAATGACCTTGCCCGCAGCCATTTGCTGCACCGGCTGCGCCTGCTCGGCATCCATTGGGGCGAGCGCAAATCGCAAGGCTATGGCGCGAAAGGCACGTTCCATGAAGTCTGGCGGCTGCAATGGCGGCCGGAACTGGTGCTGGCGGTGGTCGATGCCGGGCGCTTCGGCAACACCGTGCTGGACGCCGCCAGCGCCAAAGCCGTGGCGACGGCCGCAGACAGCCAGACCTTGGCGGAATTGTCCATGCTGGTGGATGCGGTGTTGCTGGCCGACTTGGAGCCGGCTATCGGCCCGGTGGTGCAGGCTTTGGAAAACCGCGCCGCGCTGTCCGGCGACACCGTGCAGTTGTTGGAGGCCATCCCGCCGTTGGCGAGCATTGTCCGCTACGGCAATGTGCGCAACACCGACTCCAGCCTGGTGCGCCATGTGTTGGACAGCCTGATTGTCCGCGCCGCGATTGGCCTGTCCGGGACCTGCGCCTCGCTGGACGACGCCGCCGCGCAGGCCATGCTGCCGCGCATCGGCGGGGCGCACCGCGCCATCCGGCTGGTGGCGGAAGACGCGCAGCAAGAAGATTGGCTGCGGGCGCTGGCCGGGCTGGCGCATCTGGGCGGTTGCCAC
>JBJSYU010000483.1:0-4528 GCA_046089945.1 Candidatus Methylumidiphilus sp. | reverse complement strand
ACACACGATGGCGACAACAGAAAAACTGGTGGTGGCAATATCCTCGCGGGCCTTGTTCGACCTTGACGACTCCCACCGCATTTTCGAGACCGAAGGCAAAGAGGCGTTTTGCCGCCACCAAGTCGAACACGAAGACGAAATCCTCAACCCCGGCGTCGCCTTCCCGCTGGCGCAAAAGCTGCTGGCGATCAACACGCTGCTGCCGGAGCCGTTGGTTGAAGTCATCCTGCTGTCGCGCAACAGCGCCGACACCGGCCTGCGCATCTTCAATTCCATCCAACACCACGGCCTGGACATCTCGCGCGCCGCGTTCACCAGCGGCGAATCGCCGTTCCTCTACATCGCCCCGTTCGGCGCCCACCTGTTCCTGTCCACCAACGCCGAGGATGTGGTCATGGCGCTGGACGCCGGCTATGCGGCGGCGACGATCTACCCCGGCAGTTCCAACGCCAGCCGCCCCGAGCAATTGCGCATCGCTTTCGACGGCGACGCCGTGCTGTTCTCCGACGAGTCCGAGCAAATCTTCAAGGCGCAGGGCTTGGCGGCGTTCACCGAAAGCGAAAAAGCCGCTGCCCGCACACCGCTGTCCGGCGGGCCGTTCAAAGCCTTCCTCGCCGCGCTGCACCACATCCAGACCCAATTCGACGCCGACACCGCGCCGATCCGCACCGCGCTGGTCACTGCCCGCGGCGCCCCCGCCCACGAGCGCGTCGTCCGCACCCTGCGCGCCTGGAACATCCGCATCGACGAGGCGCTGTTTTTGGGCGGCATGGACAAAGGCCAGTTTCTGCGGGCGTTCGGTGCCGATATTTTCTTTGACGACCAGAAAGGTCATTGTGAATCCGCCAGCCGCCATGTCGCCACCGGCCATGTGCCGCATGGCGTGGCGAACCGGCGGGCATGACTGCTTAATGAAAGCTTGCGGGACTGAAACCGCCGCCTAACCCTCGGTCACGCCCGGCAACAACGGCACAAACACCACCGCCTCGACATTTTCCACGACATTGCCGGCCTCGGCGCGGGTGATGCGCTGCAAAGTCTGGTCGCGGCCGTCGCCGACCGGAATGACCAAGACGCCGCCCGGCGCCAGTTGCTCCAACAGCGCCGCCGGCACTTCCGCCGGGGCGGCGGTGACGATGACGCCGTCGTAAGGGGCGTAGTCTTCCCAGCCCCAACTGCCATCGCTGTGCTTCATCCTGACATTGCGCAAATGCAAATCTTGCAGGCAACGGCGGGCGCGTTGTTGCAGGGGATAGATGCGCTCGACGGTGTAAACCATCTTCACCAGTTGCGCCAACACGGCGGTCTGGTAGCCGGAGCCGGTGCCGATTTCCAGCACCTTCTCCAACGGCCCCTTGGCCAGCAGCAGCTCGGTCATGCGTGCGACAATGTAGGGCTGGGAGATGGTCTGGCTGTAGCCGATGGGCAACGGCATATCGTCATAGGCGCGGCTTTCCAGCGCCTCTTCGATAAAAATATGGCGCGGGGTTTCCAGCATCACATCCAGCACAGACTGGTTTTTGATGCGCTGCTCCTTCAGCCGCGCCACCATACGCTCGCGGGTGCGCCGCGAAGTCATGCCGATGCCCTCAAAGCGTTGCCTCATGCCGCCTGCCCTCCCTCCGGTAGCCAAGCGGCCAGCCGTTCCACAGCGTCATAGCGGGTCAGGTCGATTTGCAGCGGCGTGACCGAGACATAACCCTCGCGCATGGCATAGAAGTCGGTGCCGGGGCCGGCGTCTTGCTCCGGGCCGGCCGCGCCGACCCAAAAAATTTCCCGGCCCCTAGGGTCGTGGCCGCGCACCACCAGCTCGGCCTTGTGGCGCTGGCCTAAGCGGGTGGCTTGGAAACCTTTGATGCTTTCCAGCGGCAAATCGGGGACATTGACGTTCAAAATCGTGTCGCTGGGCAGGGGATGGCGGCGGATTTGCTGGAACAGGCGCACCGCCACCTGCGCGGCGGTGGCAAAATGCGTGGGGTTGACCCCGCCCAAGGAAATCGCCACCGCCGGCAGCCCCAAAAAGCGGCCCTCGGTGGCGGCGGCGACGGTGCCGGAATAAATCACATCGTCGCCCAAATTGGCGCCGTGGTTGATGCCGGCGAACACCATGTCCGGCTCGCGCTCCAAAAGGCCGGTGATGGCCAGATGCACACAATCGGTCGGCGTGCCGTCCACCTTGATATAGCCGTCGGGGGTCTTGGTGGCATGCAGCGGGCGGTCTAGGGTGAGGGAATTGCTGGCGCCGCTGCGGTTGCGCTCCGGGGCGACCACGGTGATATCGGCGTGTTGCTTGAGCGCGTTGGCCAAGGCGATAAGCCCGGGGGCCGAGTAGCCGTCGTCGTTGCTGATGAGGATGTGCATCGTGCCTGCTAGTGCCTTGCTGTGCGTATGGGTGGCTTGATTTTATCATCTTCACCGCCGATTTCATGGCTATAATGCTGCCATGCGCAAACCCCCACGCCCACCCGCCACAAAATCCCCCGCCACCGTCTCCGACGAAGACAGCCGCCTGTTCCGCGGCACTATCGGCACCGTCCGCCCGGTGGCCTTTGACCGCATCGTGCCAGACAAAAAACTGCCCAAGCCCCATGTCCGCCACCGCCATCACGACGCCGACTGGTCGGACATCGCCCCGACGGCGATTCCGCTGCTGGCGATGGGCGATGTGATGGCGTTCACCGCGTCCGGCATCCAAAAGCGCGTGTTGCGCAAGCTGCGGGCCGGGGAGTTTGGCGTGGATGTGGAATTGGATCTGCACGGTCTGACCGTGGACGAGGCGAAACGCCGCTTGGCCGGTTTTCTGCGCACTTGCTTGGCTGACGGCTGCCGCTGCCTGCATGTGATCCACGGCAAGGGCTACCGTTCGGAAGGCGATTATCCGATCCTGAAAAACCGCCTCAACCTGTGGCTGCGGCAGCACCCGGATGTGCTGGCATTCTGCACATCGAAACCCGGCGAAGGCGGCACCGGGGCAATCTATGTGCTGCTGCGCGATGGGCGCAAAGGGCAGGGGTGGGCCGACGCAGCGTCGGCGTAGCGCCGGCATCCCTGCCGGCCAAAATTTGCAAATGCGCCAAATACCGGCCGGGATGCCGGCGCCACGCATTCAACCGTATTTATTCACACAATAACTAGAAAGGTGGACTTATGCATGTAGACGCACTCGATACCCTGGAAAACCTCGTCCATAAAGTGTTGTCCTGGCCGTTTTACCAGCAGTTTTCCAAACAACCCCCGTTGGCGCAACGCCTGATTGTAGTGGCCTCGCTGGCCAGCTATACCACGCTGATACTCGCCATCCTCTATTTCTTCATTAACCCGATTGTCGCCTATGGCGCATTAGCCAGCATTCTGGCCGGGCTTGCCACTGGCGTCGGCGCTTTGCCGGCGCTGTTTTTCAAAGAAGTCAAACAACGCACTTTATACATCATGCTCGGCGGGGCGGCCGGCGTGATGCTGGCGGCGACGGCGTTTTCGCTGGTGGCGCCGGGCATCCAATACGGCAACCAGATTTGGCCGGGCAAAGGCATTTTCGTCGTCGGCGTCGGCATGATGCTCGGCGCATTGTTTTTGGAACTGGCCGACCGCTACATTCCGCACACCCATTTCGTCGGGCAAAGCACGGAACTGGTCAGCTCGCTGCGCAAAATCTGGCTGTTCATCACCGCCATCACCTTGCACAACTTCCCCGAAGGCATGGCGGTGGGCGTCAGCTTCGGCTCCGGCGACTGGCACAACGGCCTCGCCGTCGCCTTCGCCATCGGCCTGCAAAACATCCCGGAAGGCTTGGCCGTCGCGCTGCCCTTGGTGGGTTTGGGCTACAGCCGCAAGCAAGCCCTGTTCATCGCCACCTTGACCGGCCTGGTCGAACCCATCGGCGGGTTTTTGGGCGTCGCCGCCGTCACCGTGTTCTTCCCGCTGCTGCCGATTGGCATGGCCTTCGCCGCCGGGGCGATGCTGTTTGTGATTACCGACGACATCATCCCGGAGACCCAATCCAAGGGCAAGGCGCGTTCCGCCACCTTCGCCGTGATGGTCGGCTTCGTCGTCATGATGATGCTGGACAACATGGTCGGCGGCGGCGCACAGCCGCCCGCCGCCCCGGCCGTCGCCGCGCCGGCGGCGGAAGCCGTGGTGTTTTAGGCCCATGTCCTGCCTGCTGTCGCTGGATTGGCCGGGCCTGCTGGCGAAAGCCCGGCCCTCCGCCGCATGGGTCGAATGGGGCACGGTCTCGGCCAGCAGCTTTGGCCTGATCGCCGCCGCCGAAATCGGCGACAAAAGCCAACTGGTGTGCATGACCCTCGCCGCCCGCCACAAAGCCGCGCCGGTGGTGCTGGGCGCGACCGCCGCGTTTGCCGTGCTCAACCTCGCCGCCGTGCTGTTCGGCGCGGCGCTGGCGCGTTGGGTACCGCAAGATGTCGTCGGGCTGGCCGTGGTCGTGCTGTTCGCCGGCTTAGGCCCGCGCGCCCTTCTGGCGCAAGCAAAAAACAAAAACAGCGAATTACCAGAAAAAAACGGCCCCAGCATG
>JBJSYU010000482.1:0-5250 GCA_046089945.1 Candidatus Methylumidiphilus sp. | reverse complement strand
CTTTGGGATTCAGAACGGAGGGGGTATGGGCCTTGGTGGCATAGACTACATTGGGCAGGGCTTCGACCTTGCCGACTAAAGTAGGGTCGGCATCGGTGGCGTTTTTCCAGATTTGATAGGCGTAGGAGGCGAGATCGACTTCGTTGTCGCCGTCGTCGTCCAAGATGCCGTTGCGTTCGGTGTAGAGGTCGCGGATTAGATTGTCGTCGCGGTCGTCGTCAAAAAAGGCCTCGTCGGAGCCGACGACTTCGCGGTTTTCAATGAGGCGCTGGCGCACTCTGGCGCGTAGGGACAGCAGCCGCTCCACGCCATCGGCGGGGACGAATGAGTAACAAAGTATCCGATCCGAACGCTGGCCGATGCGGTCTACGCGGCCTGCGCGTTGGATCAGCCGGATAATCGCCCACGGCAGGTCGTAATTGACGATGATGGCGCAATCCTGCAAGTTTTGGCCTTCGGACAGCACGTCAGTGGCGATTAACACGCGCAATTCGGCCCCCTCCCCCTCTCCCTCAGAGATAAGATGGCGCTTGCCGTTGGATTCCGGGGAAAAGCGCCAAGCCAATTCAGTCGGGTCGGCGCTTTGGCCGGTGGCTTCTGCAATCTGCTGGACGCCGAGCGCGGCAAGCTGGGTTTGCAGATAACGGGCGGTGTCGGCGAATTGGGTGAAGATAAGGATTTTTTCGTCGCGGTGGTGTTGGGTGATGCGCCGGGCGAGTTCGGCGAGTTTGGTATCTTGGCTGGGGTTCCAGTCGCCGCAGAAGTCCAGCACTTTAATGAGGGCGCGGGCGTCGCTTAATAGGTGTTTGCCCAGTGTCTTGGTGAACAGCGAGCCGGGCAACCATTTGAAGCGTTTTTTGAATGTGCTGGCATAGCTGGCGTAAACCTCGGCGGCGCGGGCGTAAAAATCGGCTTCTGTGCGCAAATATACCGTAGGTACGCCTGCGCCCTGGGCGGGTTCTTCGTCTTCATCGGCTACGGCGTCTTCTGGGTCTTCGTCGTAATAGCGCGTGTCGAGCAATTCTGCGCCTTGAGTGCCGAGCGGAATATCCAAGCCATTATCAAGCGCACGTAAAAACACGAAATTGCGCAGAATATGGCGCTCAATCGACAGCAGAAACGCCGGCCCGGCGCTTTCCAGGCGCTTGAATAGGTTAGTGCGGCAAAACCCCATCAGGCGTTTGCCAGCCCGCGACAGCCCTTCGATGAGTTTGGCCTGTTGCGGCGTAGGCTGGGTTTGCGGCTTGCTGACCAGATACCCGCCCAAACCATAACGCGGCACTTTCAGTGCGTTGATGGCGTCAACGACCTGCGCGGAATAAAACCGGGCGTAAGGGTCGTTGGGGTCGTCGTCTTGAATTTTGAAGCTGAGGTTTTTTGGAATCCGGGCGGGGAAATAGGATTTGCTGCCATCGGCAAATACTAAATACCGGCGCTTGGATTCGGGGTCTTCAGTGGCATAGTTTTGCATGATGAAGCCGCGTGTCCGGCGCACCATGTACAAGCGCATCAGGTCGCGCCAGTCGTCGGTGTCGGTGCTTTTCTCGAATGCCGCCAAGGAACGGATTGGGCATTGGTGGCGGCGGATGAATTCGGATTCGCCGCCGAGTTCGTTAAGGAGCTTTTCCGGGCGGATGCCGAGGTCGGTGTCTTCTTTTAAAAACAGCGCAAGCTGGGCGGACAGGTCGAGATAGGTTTTGTTGTATGGCGTCGCCGACAGCAGGATGCATAGGCTTTCGTTGCGTTCGATATATTCGCGGATGGCGCGGTAGCGCTTGCCTTCCTTGTTGCGCAGGTTATGCGATTCGTCGATCAACACGACGCGGAAGCGGCGGGTTTTTTCAGGCAGTTCGTTGATGACTTTGGACAGCGGCAGCACTTTGGCGTGGAGTTTGTAGCGGTGGGCGTAATCTTCCCACATGGACACCAAGTTTTTCGGGCAGATAATCAGCGTCTCGGTGTGGTAGTCGTCCTCAAACAGTTTTACCAGCGCCGTCGCCATCATCGACTTGCCCAAGCCCACCACGTCGCCAATCAACACGCCGCCGCGCTTGTTCAAATGGTGGGCGGCGATTTTGACGGCGGCGGTTTGGAAGCCGAACAGCCTATCGGCGAATATCGGCGGAATGTCGAATTCGGACAGCCCCGTCCGTGCTTCTTGCGCCAAGTGATAGGCCATTTTCAGATAGACGTGATACGGCGGAACCAGGGTTTCCCCGGCCCAGCTTTGTTCGATAATCTCGGCCAGTTCTTTGGAGATGTCGATGCACCAGCGGTCATGCCAGCGGGCTTCAAACCAGGCCGCCAGCTTGTCGCAGGCGTCGCCGTCCAGCACGTCCATGTTGAGTTCGCCTTGCTTGGAAAGCCCGGCCAAAGTCAGATTGCTGCTGCCTAAATAGCCGACGATGGGGTTAATGGGGTCGTTGCGGTGCAGCAGATAGAGCTTGGCATGGAGGGGATGGCGCAGGTAAACCTTGACGATGAGCTTCTTGGCGCGAAGTTGGGCGGCGAGTTGCCGGAGTGTGCTTTCGTCTGGGTTGCTGGGTATGCCGAAAGTCAGTTGCCTGCGGAAGTCTTCGGCGATGCGTTTTTTTTCACGGATGGCCGCTGGGTTGTCGAGGCTGTCGCCCCCATCGCCTGCGCGGAGGATTTGGCGGAGTTCGTCGGTGGGCGTGACAGGCATCCCGACCAGCAGACGGCAAGCCTTGCCCTCGCCACCCGGCCAGCGGTCAACCGGCCCGGCCAGCGGACGCCAGCCGCGCAGGTTGAAGTAGCCCACGCAAAAATCGGCCCGATAGGCGATGTCGATGGTTTCAATCAGGGCGGGGAGCAGCGATTTTTCGATATTGTCGAAGATGCGGGGCATGGTTCGGCCTGCGGAATGCGGGTTGCGGGGCGGAAAGATAGTAGCGGAAAGCACCAGGCAAATCTTTAGTGCGCCGCGAAAACGCCTCCATCGACGCCGGGCATCCAGTGCGCGAGAAGTCTAGAAACGCAAAAAGCCGGAACATGGTTCATGTTCCGGCTTTTTGTCGCTTGGAAATTGGTCGGGACGACAGGATTTGAACCTGCGACCACCTGTCCCCCAGACAGGTGCGCTACCAGGCTGCGCTACGCCCCGAAAGTTTAACCGGCCCAAGGCCGTTTAAGCGCGTGGATTCTAAAGACTGGCGCCGGGTTTTGCAAGCTTTTTCATGGTTTAGCGGGCGGGGGCCTTCGCCAAAATCGCTTGCCGGACGCGCTCCCAGGCGGTGGCCATGCGCCTCTCCAGCAGTTCGCGGCCAATCAGGCGTTTGACATCGCTGCCGGTGCCAGTCACTTGGTCGGTGTAGGAACGGACTTGCTGGAAGATCACCACGCCCTTCAAATAAGGCAGGCACAGCGTCGTCCATTGGCTGGAGTTGTAGGAGTGTTCGACGTAGAACTCCCGCGTCAGCATCAGCAGGCCGCTGTGCCAGTCGGACATGACGGTGTGGCGCAGGATCGCCGAGGGCTGGCCTTCGACGGTTTTATGCACCCACAGGTAGGTTTCGTCCATGCCTGGCGGCAGCGGGGCCGGGTAGTTCAGCCACGCGACGCGCAGCGCCGGGAAGAAGTGGGCGATGATGCCTTTTTCGTTAGCAGCTTGGCGCAGTTCCAGCGCGGGGTCGGAGTCCAGCGTGTCGACGCGGGCATAGCGGGCGATGCCGTTCAGTCCGGCTTTGCGGTAGGCGGCTAGGCGTTGGCTGAGGATTTGCCGGTAGTGCTGTTCGGCCGCGGCGGCGGCTTTCGGCAGGCGCTTGAGCGGCTTGAAGCTGGCGATTTCTTCGGCGGAGAAGTTGAAGTCGTCGCCGGCGGCGACGTCGGGCAGGGCTTCGGCTTCCTCCGGCGGCAGCGACAGCCGCGCAAACGCATCGGCCCCGCCAGCGGCGGGCAGCACGCCATAGATGGACACTTCGGCGTCGATGGCTTTCGGGTCGCCTTGGCGCAGATAGGCGATGGCGTCGGCGACCGGCCCCGGCACATACAGCGCGATGCCGTTGGCCAGTTCGTCGGCGCTGCTTTCGGCCAGCGGATAGGCGACGATTTTACCTTGCGCCAGCGCTTCGATTTGCGGGCCGTCCAGCCCCAGCAGCGCGAACACGTCTTCCGGCTTGGGCGGGTTGGCATGCGCCAGGATGACCGGTTCGGCCGGTGCGGCCGCCGAGGCCGACAGCAAGATTGCCGCGCACAGCCAGCGGCCCCAACCGCTAGGCGTGTGCATCAAAGCGCCGTGCCGGCGTCGGCCGGCAGATAAAAGAAGCCGACGCCGAGCATCATGTACACCGCCAGCAGCATCAGCCCTTCGATCCAGGTCGAGCGCCCGTCCATGGTGAAGTTGCGGATGGCGGCGAGGGTCATGACGATGGCCAGCACTTCGACCGGGGTGAACAGCAAGTCCATGTGCGTCCCCAGCAGCGGCGCGGCGAACACCAAAAGCGGCACGGCCAGCAGGATCATTTGGATGCTGGAGCCTATCGAGGCTTCGATGGCCAAGTCCATGTTGTTGTTGCGGGCGAAGCGGGTGGCGCTGATGATTTCGCCGACGCCGCCGGCCCCGGCCAGCAGGATGATGCCGCTGAACACCGGAGTCAGGCCCAGTTGTTTGCTGGTCGGCTCCAGCGCGTCGGTGACGACTTCGCTCATCACCGCCAAGGCCAAGGTCGCCAGCGTCAGGATGCCCGCTGCCTTGCCCTGCGACCAGTGTTCCGCGCCCGGTTCCGCCGGCACGGTATGGCTGACGGCGCCGCCGGCTTCTGGCGCTTGCCGCAGCAGGGTGACGCCGAGATTGGCGCAATAGACCAGCAGCAGGATGGTTGAAATTTCCCAGCTCAGTTCGTTTTCGGCCTTTGGCGAGGACAAATGAAACACCGCCGGGATAATCAGGCCGAAGCCGCACAAGGTCAGCAGCCCGCCGTTGATTTGGATGGCTTCCTCGTTGAAGCGCTGGGTGCCGTGTTTGATGCCGCCCAAGAACATCGCCAGCCCCAGGCCGAACAGCAGTTCGACCAAGATCGAGCCGGTGATCGACGCCTTCACCACTTCGCCTAGGCCATTTTTCAGCGCGAACATAGCGATGATGATTTCCGGGGCGTTGTTCAGCGAGGCGTTCAGCAGCCCGCCGACGGTCGGCCCCAAGGTCTCGGCCAGCGCCTCGGTGGCCTCGGCCATGACTTCGGCCAAGGGGTAAATCGCCACCAGCGAGGCGGCGAAGACGAGAATCGGGCTGGC
>JBJSYU010000481.1:0-10518 GCA_046089945.1 Candidatus Methylumidiphilus sp. | reverse complement strand
CGCCCGCCGCCGCCGTCCAGTTCCATGCCCGCCAATTGCACGGTATGGCGCAGCTTGCGGTGGAAGAATTCGACCAGAAATTCGTTTTCGCGCTGTGTCCAATACAAATCCGCATCGTTTTCGCCGATGGCGGGTTTGAAGGTTTTTTTGTAGCGGCACGGCCGGCCGTTGCGCGGGGCCATGCGCTGCACCCGCACATGCGGCAAGTCGCGGATGATTTGATCGTTGAGTGGGAAGGGCATAAGCGGGCAAGTCCTGGCAGGTGGGGACGGTTGCCGCATTTTACAGGCTTGGCGGGGGTGGCGTCAGGGGGATGTGGCGTGCGGCGACATTGCCCTGCAATAACATGCTTGTTATATTGCAGGCATGAACTACACCCTTGAATTCTTCGCGCCTGAGGTTAAGGCCGACATTCTGGCTTGGCCTCTGGGCATCCGGGCGGCTTTTTTTCGCATCGTTGACCGCATCAAAGGCTTCGGCCCCGATTTGGGACTGCCTTACACGCGGGCGATGGGCGGCGGGCTGTTTGAAATTCGGGCGCAGGGCGCGGAGGGCATCGGGCGGGTGTTTTTCTGCACGTTGGCAGGCCGGCGTGTCGTCATCCTGCATAGCTTTATCAAGAAGACGCAAGCGACGCCGAAAAGCGAACTTGCCATTGCCCAGCAACGCATGAAACAGGTGAAACATGAGCGGAGTTGAATACCAGCCCGTCCCTTTCGATATCGACGCCGAACTTGCCGAGGCGCTGCGTGTGCCGGCATTCCGCGAGGCTTATGATGCGCTTGAAGACGAATTCGCCGCGTTGGACGCGCTGCTGCAAGCCCGCCGCGAGGCCGGCTTGACGCAGGCGCAGGTTGCCGAGCGCATGGGCATCAAGCAATCCGCGCTGGCCCGCATCGAATCCAGCTTAGGCAGTAAAAAACATTCCCCCACCTTGGAAACCCTGCGCAAATATGCCGAAGCCTGCGGCAAGCGCTTGGAAATCCATTTGCGTTAAAACATGGCGGGGATTTCAGGGCTTGCGGGCCGTGACGATCAATTCTTCGCCCAGCTTGGGATTGGCCAAGGCCACGCGGTCGGCGGCTTGCGCTTGGCGGGCGAGGTCGGCGGGCAGCGGGATCGGCGCGTCGGGCTTGGCGTTCTGTGAAATGCGATAGCTGGCTTTGAAAAACCATGCGCTGACCGCGCCGGGGGCTTGGAAGGCGATGTCGGTGAAGCCGGATTTTTGCAGGGCCAGCACCAGCGCGGCGGCGGAAAACAGCAGCAGATGCCGGGGTGGCTCCAGCCCGCGCCAATCGGGGCCGAAGGTTTGATGCCCCGGCGCGTCCATGTTTGGCGTCGCCAGCCAGAAGAAGCCGCCGGGCTTGAGCAGGCGGTGGATTTCCGCCAGCGCCGCCAGCGGGTCGTGCAGGTGTTCGATGACTTGGCTTAAGGTCACGGCGTCATAGCTGTCAGCGGGCAGGCCGGTGGCGGGCAATGCGCCTTCGCGCACCGGCACGCCTTGCGCCGTCGCCGCCGCCACGGCCTGGGCGTCAAACTCCAAGCCTTCGGCCGCGTAGCCCAGCCGCAACGCCCGCCGCACAAATTCGCCGCCGCCGCAGCCGATGTCGAGCAAGCTTGCGCCCTCGGCGGGCGTCGGCAGATGGCGCACATCACGCTCGGCCAACACGCGGGTGGCGGCGTCGAGCGCGGTCAGCTTCGCGCCTAAGGCCAGCGCCGGGCGCAGGTTTAAATGGGGAAAACGGGCGTTCAGATAGCCGTTGCGCAAGGCTGGAAAACGGCGGCCGAGCAAGGTCGAGGAGGACAGGAAGATTTCTTCGGGCGCAAGGCCATGGGTGTAATACTCGGCATAGGCCAAGCCGATGGCCTGCGGCGTCGGGCGTGGCGACAGATAGCCGCAGCCGCAGCCGCCGCAGCGGTGAAACGCCCAGACGCCGGGGGCGCAGAAAAATATGCGGTCGGTCAACGCGGCGTGGACGAGGCTGCGCTCGGTGCTGCCGCACACCGGACAGGCGGCGATGCTTTCCAGTCCGTCGCTGGGCCAGTCGCCTGTGGGCGACGCGGGGGTTGGGTTTGCGCTGGATACCATTTGCTTTCCGGGGTGCTATGATTGAACAGTGTGTTTTTTGAAGCCCCTGTAGTCTAGCCCAAAACCCCGGATGCGCTGATGCAATACCTTTGGTTGCTGTTTGCCAGTCTGTTGGGCCTCGCCACCGCGCCAGGCACCGTCGAACTGGCTTTTCTCACTTTCAGCGGCCTGTTGCCGCGCCGACCTAATCCCCCGCCCACTGCCGCGCCCGGCCTGCGCCTGTGCGTGGTCGTGCCTGCGCACAATGAGGAAACCGGCATCGCCGCTTGCGTGGCCTCGCTGCTGGCTTGCGGTCGCGGCGGGCATGCCTTGACCGTCGTCGTCATCGCCGACAACTGCACTGACGCCACCGCCGCACAGGCGCAAGCCGCCGGGGCAAGGGTGCTGGAACGGCAAAACGCCGAACTGCGCGGCAAGGGCTATGCGCTGGATTTTGCGTTTGCCGTGCTGCTGCCGGAAGGCCATGACGCTTTTTTGATCGTCGATGCCGATTCGGCGGTGGCGGCGAATTTCATCGAGGCGACCGCCTGGCAGTTTGCGCAAGGGGCCGACGCGCTGCAATGCCGTTATCTGGCGGAAAACCCCGGCGATTCGATCCGCGCCCGGCTGATGCATGTAGCGTGGCTGGCGTTCAATATTCTCAGGCTGCGCGGCCGCGACTATTGGGGGCTGTCGGTCGGCATACTCGGCAACGGCTTTGGCTTGGCGCGGAAGACCTTGGAACAGGTGCCGTTTGACGCCGGGTCGATTGCCGAAGATTTGGAGTACCATCTGCGCCTCGTCCGCGCCGGTTTGAAAGTGCGTTTTTGCGAAGACACCACGGTCTGGTCGGCGGTGCCGGTTCAAGGCCGCGCCGCCGCTGGGCAACGCGCCCGCTGGGAAGGCGGGCGTTTTCGTATGATCCGCGAGCAGGCGCCGGGGCTGGCTTTTGAGGTGTTGCGTGGGCGCGGGCGGTTGTTGGAGCCGCTGTTGGAATTGCTGCTGCTGCCGTTGGCCTTTCATGTGTTCCTGCTGCTGTGCCTGCTGGCCGTGCCTGTCGAGGCGGGGCGCTGGCTGGCGCTGGCGGGCTTGGGCTGGGTGGGCTTGCATGTGGCGGCGGCGCTGTATGTCGGCAGGGCCGGCTGGCGCGATGTCGTGGTGTTGTTCGCCGCGCCGTTTTATATCGTGTGGAAACTGACGCTAGGTCGGCATATTTTAAAATCCGCCGGCGCCGACGCCGCGTGGGTGCGCACTGACAGGACTGACCCGCCATGAAACCTGATATTTCCGTTTTAATCGTTTCCTTCAACACCCGCCAACGCTTGGCCGAATGCCTGTCCAGCCTGCGGGCGCAAACTGGCAACGTGCGCTTTGAGACGATTGTGCTGGACAACGCCTCCCGCGACGGCTCGGCGGATGCAGTCGAGCGCGATTTCCGCGAAGTCCGCCTCGTGCGCAGCCATGTTAATCTGGGCTTCGGCAACGGCAACAACCGGGCGCTGGCCCATGCCCAAGGGCGTTATTTGGTGCTGCTGAATTCCGATGCGTTGCTGCCGCCCGACGGTTTGGCGCAAGCCTTGGCGCAGATGGACGCCGCGCCGACAGTCGGCATGGCCGGCGGCCGCTTGAGCGCGCCGGACGGCGGCTGGCAGCCTTCGGCCCGCCGCTTCCCGACGCTGTTGGATGAATTTCTGAACCTCAGCGGCTTGGCCGCGAAATACCCCAAATCCCAATTCTTTGGCCGCTTCGACCGCACTTGGGCCGACCCCGCCGAGGCGGCGGAGGTCGATTGGGTGCCGGGCGCGTTTGCAATCATCCGCCGTGAGTTGGTCGAGCGCATCGGCTTGTTCGACCCGCGTTTTTTCCTGTATTACGAAGAAGTCGATTTGTGCCGACGCATCAAAGCTGCCGGCTTCAGCGTGCAGTATTGGCCCAATCTGCAAATCTCCCACATCGGCGGCGAATCGTCGCGCACCGTCGAGGGCGTGAGTTTCACCTCGTCGGGGGCGCAACTGACCCTGTGGCGCATCCGCAGCCAATTGCTGTATTACCGCAAATGGCACGGTTTGCCGGTGGCGTGGCTGGTGCGGCAGTTGGAACAAAACTGGCACCGGCTGCGGGCGCTGCGCAACTGCCATCGCGACGCCGCGAAGGCGGCAGAATCGACCGCGATGGTCAAGCTGTGGTCGCAGGCGTGGCGGGACACACAAGGCGGCGACGTGTCGCCGCCGCAACCGTGGTGACGCCTGATGTTTGACAACCTCCGCGAAGACTGGCACACCTATGAGCGCGACCTGACCCGGCAAGGGCTTTGGGTGATGGCGGTTTACCGCTTTGGCCGCTGGCGTTACGGCATCCGCCCGGCGCTGCTGCGCAAGCCGTTTTCTTTTGTTTACAAGCTGCTGTACGTGTCCGTGCAAATCCTCACCGGCATCGAACTGCCCTGCGAGGCGACGTTGGGCCGGCGGGTGCGCATCGACCATTTCGGCGGCATCATCATCAGCGGCGACACGGTGCTAGGCGACGATGTCGTGATCCGCAACGGCGTGACCATCGGCCTGAAACGCACTGGCGAGCGCGGCGCGCCGATCATCGGCAACCGCGTGGACATCGGCGCCGGGGCGAAAATCTTAGGTGCCATCCGCATCGGCGACGATGTGGCCGTCGGCGCCAATGCCGTGGTCATCACCGACGTGCCGCCGAACAGCCTGGCCGTCGGCATCCCCGCCCGCATCATCCGCCGCAACGAGGCTTAAGCCATGCGCCCAAACCCTGCAATCCCCGGCCCCTTGGGCGGCAAGAGCGCCGCCGGTTTATGGTGGAAGCTGCGCCTGCGCGCCGGGCTGGTGTTTGGCTTAGGGCTGCTGCCTAGGCTGTTTGATCTGGCCTTGTCGCTGTCTTTGTTGATTGCCTTGGCGCCGTTGTGGCTGGCGCGGGCGGTTTGGGGCTGGCGCAAAACCGGCCAACTGTTTAGCCACGAAGAATTATTGGGCCGAATGCGGATGCCATTTTGGCGGCTGCGCTTTGCCGGCGACGCGCCTTTCGCCGGGCTGGCGGTGCTGTTCAACATCGTCAAAGGCGATATGGCGTTTGCCGGCCCCCGGCCATTGCATGAAGCCGAGGCGGCGGCGCTTGGCCCCGGACAGGCTATGCGCTTCGCCATGCGCCCCGGCTTGTTTTCGCCACACAGCCTGCGCCGCAAAGTCGGCATCGCCTACGACAGCGAAGCCGCCAGCGACATGGACTTTTATTATGGTGAAACCGTCGCCGGCAATGCCGGGCTGTTGGCGCGTTCGCTGCTCGGCAGTGTCTTGGCCGGTGGCGCGCCGCGTCCGACGCCGCCCATGCTGCATTTGCTGGGCGTCAACATCACCAACACCACGATGGACGAAGCACTGGACTGGATCGTCGCCCGTGCGCGGGCCGGCGAAGCCAGCCTGACCGCCTTCGTCAACCCCGACTGCCTGAACATCGCCTACCGCCTGCCGCCATACCGCGCGGTGTTGGCGCAGGCGGCGCGGGTGCTGCCGGACGGCATCGGCATCAATTTAGGCTGCCGGATCTTGGGCGTGGCGCTGAAAGCCAATGTCAACGGCACCGACCTGTTCCCTAGGCTGTGCGACCGCGCCGCGCAAGAGGGGCTGTCGCTGTTTTTGTTGGGGGCGCGGCCCGGCGTCGCCGAGGCGGCGGCGCAAAACATGCTAAGCCGTTATCCCGGTCTGGTGTTTGCCGGTGTGCGCGACGGCTATTTCCAGCCGGAGGAAACCGACGCCGTGCTGGCGGAAATCAACGCCAGCGGTGCGGACATTCTGCTGGTCGCCTTCGGCGCGCCGAAGCAAGAACTGTGGCTGGCAGAGCATCATGAGCAATTGCGCCCCGCCGTGCGCCTAGGCGTGGGCGGGCTGTTTGACTTTTACTCAGGCCGCATCCGCCGGGCACCGCTGTGGATGCGGGAAATCGGCCTGGAATGGACTTGGCGGCTGTTGCAGGAGCCGGGCCGCATGTGGCGGCGCTATGTCATCGGCAACCCTTTGTTCCTGTATCGTGTTTGGCGTCAAAACAAATCGGAAAAATCATCATGAACCGCCCCCTTCCCGAACCGCCCCACGACGGCACGCGGGACAAACTGCTGGCGCGTTACGCCCACATCGACCGCACCGCCTTTCTGCATAAGCTCAGCCTGCTCGGCAAGCGCGGCGCCTGGGTGGCGGTGGTGCGCAGCGCCTACCTGTTCAAACGCCTGCTCGACATCAGCGCCGCCAGCGCTTTATTGCTGTTGTTAAGCCCCGTGTTTGCGGGCGTCATCCTCGCCATCCGCCGCGACTCGCCGGGGCCGGTGTTTTTCAAGCAAATCCGCGTCGGCCGCTACGGCAAGCTGTTTCCCATGTGGAAATTCCGCTCCATGTACATCGACGCCGAGGCGCGCAAAAAAGAACTCATGGCGAAAAACGAAATGGACGGCGGCGTGTTGTTCAAAATGAAAGACGACCCGCGCATCACAAAAGTCGGCCGCTTCATCCGCAAAGCCTCGATAGACGAGTTGCCGCAGTTGTGGAATGTGTTGAAAGGCGACATGTCGCTGGTCGGCCCGCGCCCGGCCTTGCCGTCGGAGGTCAACCAATACTCGCTGGCCGAGCGGCGGCGGCTGGAAGTCATCCCCGGCATCACCTGCATCTGGCAGGTGTCGGGGCGCTCCGACATTCCGTTCGACAAGCAAGTCGGGCTGGACGTGGAATACATCGAATCGCAGTCGTTTTGGCTGGACATCAAACTGCTGCTGCTGACCATCCCCGCCGTGGTGCTGGGGCGAGGAGCTTACTAATGCGCGTCATCATCTTGGCCGACCGGCTAGGGCATGAACTGTTGCCGCTGACCGACACCACCTGCCCCGCGCTGCTGCCTGTCACCGGCAAACCGGTGCTGGAACACACGCTGGACATGCTGGTCGCGGCGGGCTTGAAACAGGCCACCATCGTGATCGGCCCATTCGCCGAGCAAGTCCGCGCCTTCGCCGGCGACGGGCAGCGCTGGGGCATGGCCTTGGACTACTGGGTGGCGCGGGGCGAAGAAACACCGGTCTCGGTGCTGGCGCAAATCGCCCAAGGCCCATGCGACTATCCGTTGTTGTTGCTGCGCGGCGACATGCTAAGGACGCCTTGCCTCAGCGAATTTTTGCAGTTGGCGGACGGCCGGACTGAGGCTGTGTTGCACGTGCTGGCGCAAGGATCAGCGACGGGGATGGCGCTGGCCCAATCCGCCGAAGCCGACTTGTCGCCGCTGCACTGGCCTGTGCTGGCGGAAGGCTTGCCGATAGCGGCGGAGGCGGCGGTCGAATGCGGCGGAAGCGCCTCGCGGCTGGAGTCGCTGGCCGCCTATCATCAAGCCAACCTAGCCGCAGCGGCGGGGCGTCTGCCGGGGCTGCTGGTGCCGGGGCGGCAGACCGCGCTGGGGCTGACGCAGGGCAAAAACAGCCAAGTCTCGCCGGCCAGCCTGAAAGTCGGCAACGCCTTTGTCGGCGATGGTTGCCGCATCCACCGCACGGCGGAATTGAGCGGCGAGGTCGTCATCGGCGACCATGTCATCATCGACCCGCACACCCGGCTGGCCGACACGCTGGTGCTGCCGCACACCTATGTCGGCGAACTGGTGGATCTGCGCAACGCCATCGTGCGCGGCAACGACTTGATCCGCGTGGACACCGGCACACATCTGCGGCTGGCCGACACCTTCCTGCTCGCCGACCTGCGCGACATTTCCGTGGGCGGCAGTCTTGCCCCTGGGCTGCACCGGCTGGCCGGTGGGGTCTTGCTGCTGCTGTCGCTGCCGCTGTGGCCTGTGGCCGCGTGGGCGGCGCGCGGCGAAAACCCGCAAGGCCCGCTGCTCCGCCCGCGCCGGCTGCGCGGCAATCGCATCGAACTGTCGGAGTTTGGCGAGCGCCAACGCGCCGAGTTTAAGGCTTGGGAATGGGCGACGCGGCGGCCGCTGCTGCGCAGCCTGCCACATCTACTGGGGGTTGTCAGCGGCGACTTACGCTTGGTCGGCGTCGAGCCGGTCAGCTTGGAACAGGCCGAGCGGCGCACCGAAGAATGGGAGCGGCTGGCCGACCAAGCCCCGGCCGGGCTGATCGGCCCGACACAACTGCGACTGCCCGCCAGTGCGCCGGAGGAGGAGCGGCTGATGAGCGACGCCTATTACGCCCGCCAGCGCGGCCCCGGCAAGAACTGGCCCTATCTCGGCGAAGCGTTGCTGGCGCTGTTTAACCGCCGGGCTTGGCGCCTGGAAGACTGACGCAATCCCTTGGACGTCCGATGAAAATATTGCTTGCCGAAGACGACCCCATCACCCGCCTGCTGTACTCTAAAACGCTTAGGTCGTGTGGTTACGAAGTGATCGCGGTGGAAGACGGCGACGTGGCATGGCGACGGTTGCAGCAGGAACCGGTGCAGATATTGATTAGCGACTGGGAAATGCCGATCATGAATGGCTTGGAGTTGTGCCGCAAGGTAAAATCCGCGCCAGACCTGCCTTATATCTACACCATATTGCTGACCGCCCGCGACGATGTGACTTCGCTGATACAAGGTTTAGATATTGGTGCCGACGATTATCTGGCGAAAACCTGCGATATCGAAGTATTGAAAGCACGGGTGCGCTCCGGTGGGCGGATACTGCATTTGACCGCCGAGCTTGAAGCGAAAAACCAGCACTTGAAAGAAGCCAATGAGCGTTTGGATACAACGTACTCGTACATCAAGCGCGACTTGGAATTGGCGGCCAAGGCGCAAATCGGCCTGCTGCCGCCGCAAAACGCCGTAATATCCGGGGTCAGATTCCACTGGCTGTTTCTGCCCTCGGCCTTCATCGGCGGAGACACATTGAACTATTTCCGCATCAACGAAAGCCAAGTGGTGTTCTACCAATTGGACGTGGCCGGACATGGCGTGGCCTCCGCCTTGCACTCGTTCAGCCTGACCCGGATACTGTCGCCGGACTTCAACATCGCCGGGCCGGCCAAGCATCCGCACGACGAAGATTCCTTTTTTGCCACGCCGACATCTTCGGCGGATATCGCGGAAGAACTCAATCGGCGCTTCCAAAGCAACACCGAGATGCTGACCTATTTCACCATGGCCTACGGCATTCTGGACATGCGCCGCAAGTCCATTGACATTTGTCTGGCGGGCCATCAAAAGCCGGTGTATATTCCCGCCAACGGCCAGCCAGAGTCCATAGGCAGCAACGGCTTTCCGATTGGCATACTGCCGGAGGCCGACTATAAATCGACTATTCTGGACTTTACGCCGGGTGACCGCATGTTCCTGTATTCCGACGGCATCACCGAATGCGCCAACGCGGAAGGCGAGGAATTTGGCCTAGAGCGCCTGCAAGCATTGTTTTTAGCTGCCCGCGAAGAGGAGCTTGGCAGTGTCGGCAAGCTTGTCATGAGCCGTTTGGAAAGCTGGAAGGGCGACACCCAATTTGAAGACGACATATCCATGCTGGCCCTTGAGATTCTCGCGGCCTGAATAAACTGCCCGCCACCCAGCCCCCTTAAACCGTCTGTTTTCGGATGCCGCCCAATGAGAAAGCTTGACTTAGAAATAGACAGCCGCTTCAGTAATGTCGATATTGTCGGATCGTGCATTCGCTTCCTGTCGTCACAGGTTTTTGACGATACGCGCTGCCTGCACATCGAGACCTGCGTCGTCGAGGCGGTCACCAATTGCATACGCCATGGTTATAATGGCGAAGCGGGGCATGCCGTGCGGATCAGCTACCAAGAAGAAAACACAGGTATAACGCTGGTCATCACCGATTCTGGAATCGGCATGAATCCGCAGCTTTTGGAGAATACCTCGACCAATTTTGAGTTTGATTTGGGCGATATTGGAAACTACCCCGTCGGCGGATGGGGATTGAAGATCATCAAGGCATGGATGGACGAAGTGCGGTACTGGACCGAAGGCGGTTTCAATCATTTGTTGATGGTAAAATATAGCCCGCCGCCCTCCAAAGACTAGCCTGCCCGCTGACTTATGCGCCCCCACCCCCTGAACTGCCTGCTCGCCTTGCTGCTGCTGTCCTTTTCTAGCATTCTTTTGGCTAAAGACGCGCACCTAAAGCCTGGGGCCAGCCGCAGTCACGTCCAGCCCCAGGCAGCACCGCCAAAGGCCGGAGCGCCCGCGCAAGAACCGACGAAGCCGACGACCGACCCTGCTCTGCGCGAGCAAGCCGACACGCTTTACCGGGCTGGGCAATACGAACAGGCCGCCAAGCTTTACCGGCAAGCGGCCGAACAGGGCGACACGGCGGCGCAGACCGCCTTGGGGACGATGTGCCTGAATGGTCAAGGCGTCGCCAAAGATGTCGAGCAAGGGGTGGCCTGGTATGTCAAAGCCGCCCGGCTGGGCAACGCCGCGGCGCAAAACGACTTAGGGATGCTGTATGAG
>JBJSYU010000480.1:0-2707 GCA_046089945.1 Candidatus Methylumidiphilus sp. | reverse complement strand
CATGGCGAAGGCGTCCTTTGGAATCGGTTCGGACGCATAGTTTGCCCCGCCTTCCGCCCTCTTTGGCCCGTTTTGTCAGTCAATCAGCACTATGCCCTCAAAGTATTCCAGCCCCGGCAGTATCAGCGACTCCCAGCAGTTATGCGCCAACCTCAAGGTCAGGCTGCACGAACACCCGATCCGCGCCTTGGTGCAAGACTATGTCCAAGGTTTTGAGCAAGCCTTTGCCGAGCCTTTAACCGGACTGTCGCTGGAAAATCTGCAAGCGCGGATACGCGGCACCATCCTAATGGAATACTCCAACCGCTTCGGCCATTTGCTGCTGACCACCGGCAACAAAAGTGAAGTATCCGTCGGCTATTGCACCCTGTACGGCGACACCAACGGCGGCTTAAGCCTGATTGGCGACTTATACAAAACCGAAGTATTCGAATTGGCGAGGCATTTGAACGACACGGCAGGGCGAGAATTGATTCCCGCCGCGATCATCAGCAAACCGCCCTCCGCCGAACTCGCCCCCGGCCAGCGCGACACCGACAGCCTGCCGCCGTATGAAATACTCGATGTGATACTCAAACATTTGATTGAGGGCCGACAATTGGCCGAGTTTGAGCGCGAAGACGTCAACCGCCAATTTGCCGCTTTGCAAGCGACGGAAGCGGGCGCGGCGCTCATCCGGCGCGTGCGGCAAATGGTCGCCCGCAACGAATACAAACGCCGCCAAGCCCCGCCCATCCTACGCCTACGCGCCCGCGCCTTCGGCAACGGCCGACAAATGCCGATTGCTGCGCAGTATGAGTTTTAAAGTCGGGTAGATACAAGGATGTGCCGATTGAAGGAGGCGCTGCAATGGAGTAACGCTGGACACATCAGAATCATATCGGCTAGACAGGCAAATAAAAATGAGCGAGACGATTATTACCGCGAGAATGCGCTCTGATGGCGAAGTGGTTGAAATCTTGGCGGATGGCAGCGAAAAGCCTTTTCCAAAAACACCCATGCGCCCACCACTGAGCGATGAAGAAATCGAAGCCGCCGCACTCAGCGACCCGGACGCTCAGCCCCTGACCGAGGCAGACTTTAAGCGGATGAAGCGCACTCCCCGCGCCAAAATCATCCGGCGGGCTTTAGGATTGTCACCAGAAGAATTCGCCACGCGGTTTCATATACCGCTTGCTGAATTAACTGCCTGGGAACAAGGCCAAACGGAACCCGACCCAGTGGCCAAAGCTTATTTGACAGTGATTGCGCGTGATTCTGACAGTGTAGAAAAGGCTTTGCGGGCTTGAATGACTTCTATAGCTGGGTGGGCAGACGATAGAGCCGTCTGCCCACCCTACCCGGCTGTCCACCCTACCCGGCTGTGATTGTTCTTAGTGTGCATAAATACGCCTCATTCTAGGAATACAATTTATCTGACGTTTTGCAGAAAGCCAACGTTGCACCTCGACTCCTAAAGTAATGCATGTGCCGCTATTTTTAGCATGTCTTTTCTAAATTCCGTAGGATAATCTTCTTCTATATTGACGGCAAAAAAAGGGCCATCGGATTCTCTATGCAAGAAAAAATCACCTTGAATGGACTGGCAATAAGGGCATGTATTAACCCAATACTTGCCATTTAGAGTATTTGAATATCGATACTGCACTGTTTTTGGCACAGGCTTAATTTTCGGTGGAGAGTCGTCGTGGATGCCATTTTTTGGCCATGCGAAGACAATTATTTCACGCTTACATTTCCAGCATGTGCAGAGGCCATGCCGATAATATGCTGTTGGCAATTCAATGCCGCATACTTTGGCGACTTGTTCAGCTTTGGCTTGAAATTTCACATAAGCTGCCTTGCAGTTGTCGCAAGTTAGTGGTTTAAATTTATCAGCTATCGGCTTCCAAACCAAAGGATTTCTAATTACTTCATCTCCATTTAGCTCTATAAATGGGAGAGAAAGCCTGAGAATTTTTATCTCATCTACGGCGTGGGTGACTTTTATCTCGACTGCTGCTTGAGCGATTTCTCTGACTGTCAGAGCAACATCAACAATTGAACCATCTGTTAGCCTGAACTCCAAAACTGCGCCATCAACCTTTTCAGGCAAAGGCTGGTTTATGGATACGCCGCATACTTGGCATGCCCTTTGAATAATAGGTTGTTTGCCTTTGCCTAGCTTCCAATCCCGCACTGCATTCTGAATCAGCATTTTGGCAATTTTGTGCGTGACGGTTTCTTGATTGCAGGTGACAGTAGCCTTATGGGCAAAATGAGGTATCTTGACCTTGCCATGCTTAAAGATTACCGGCTCCCGACAAGCAGGGCATGCATAATTGCCAGTTTTTTCAGCCGTTGCAGGCGAATACAGCCGCCCTTCGTCATCAATCACAAATGGAACACGCAGTTCTGGCATAACAATTAAACCTGCTTTGAGTAAGCCCAACGCAGCACCTTAGAGTGGCGCGTGGGCAGAGGATAAAGCCGTCTGCCCGGGCTACCGGGCTTTTAAATTAAACGCAAGATGACCCAATAAATTTTAATTGACAATTATAAAAAATAGCTTAATATAGAGAAATGTAATCTTATTAAGTAGGTATTAATTTAGTTTGGCTTTTGTGATAAAAATATCAAATATACTTTTAATATAGAGGTAATTTAATGAATATTCATCCTGTTATAATATTTCCTTTTTCTTTTCCCAGAGAGGAGCAAGATTTGA
>JBJSYU010000479.1:0-4085 GCA_046089945.1 Candidatus Methylumidiphilus sp. | reverse complement strand
CATGGCGAAGGCGTCCTTTGGAATCGGTTCGGACGCATAGTTTGCCCCGCCTTCCGCCCTCTTTGGCCCGTTTTGTCAGTCAATCAGGGCGCATCACTTAGATACAAAAATAGCGAATTCTCAAAATTCGCTTGTCGGTGGACATAAAAATCACCCATCACAATTAATATCTGCCGAAATCAAAAATAAAACATGGATTTACCAGCCAAGGGAGAAACTAAAAACCGAGCAAGCTAAGGCGCATCACATAAGTAAGCCTACAACCTCAGCACTTGCACCTACAGGCGATCCCATAGATACAAAGATAGCGAATTTTCCAAAAAATCGTCAGGTTCACTATCGGTGCGTGTGTTGCAAATGTGAATGGATTGGATACATTGCAGGAGGCAACATCTGCCCGAAATGTAACGACCACATGTATACAACAATATTAGGGGAAATTTAAAATGGATTTAATGACTATTGAAGCTTATGATCGTACAGCCTATGCTATTACGAAGCTTCATGCGAATCTAACACCGACAAGGCTATATCAAATTGCAGTGGAATATTTCTGGCCCGCAAAAAAATCTCTCGATATCGGCTGTGGCAGTGGGCGCGATAGCGCATGGCTTTTTGCAAAAGGCTTTGATGTCATTGGCATAGATGCTTCTTTGGGCATGTTGCGTCAAGCTGCAAGCCGATACCCTCAACTTACTTTCTCACAAGCCGCTTTGCCTGAATTGTCAGGTATTCCTGATGCTGCATTTTACAATGCGCTTTGTTCAGCCGTGTTGATGCACGTTGGGCGCGAGGCGTTGCCATTAGCCGCAAAAAATATTTTAAGGGTTCTGGTGGAAGGTGGTGTTTTGCTGCTTTCGGTTCGCGGAACTTCGGCGCCAGACCAACGGGAAAATGGCAAGCTGTATGAGACGATAACGCCGGAAGACATGACGGCGTTATTTGAGCAAGAAGGCGCGGAGTTATTGCTTTATGAGTCTGCGCTAGAGGCTGGGCGCAATCATTTGTGGCATACGTTTGTATTCAGAAAATAGCGCTTGGTGCGCTTTATCTTTACCGTCGATGGTCAAATATCATTGCCGCAATTCCAGACTTTTGCGGCTTGCGTTTCTCCATATACTCAACCCAGCACGACAAAGCCCAGTCATAAATCGCTGCGAAATTTTTGCCAAAGTAATCATTCCACTCTGGGTGAATAATGACACTTTCGCAGTCCTTGTACTCATCCGAATCAAATCTATAAACTGGCTTCTTGGTCAAAAAGTGCTTGTTGGCAATTGTCGGCAATGCCAATTCCAAAGTAAGCCAATCGCCCTTGTCAACTCCGACTAATTCATCCTCAAGAAATGGCGTCAGCAACCGATATGGCACAAAATCCATCAACCGCCGCGCCTGTTTCAAATCAGCCAACGCCATGGCTTTGCGCAAACTTTGCTTGCCATCCTTGGCAAAGTCCAGCGGTTGAGGAAATTTCAACTCTAACTCGTCCAGTTTGCTGGCTATGGTATCCTGCGTTCCAAAGGATAATCCATGCTCCACATAAAGCGGCCAAGCATTTGCCAGCATTTCAATCGTCAGGTCAACATAGCTTACCTGCCTTGCGCCACCGCTAAATCCTCGCATTTTTGCAATATCCAACAACGAAATAAAAAACAAAAACTTGTACGAGTTTGTTGTTTTGTTGAATATTTTTGACAGCGCCGGGATATTCAGCACATCAGAATGCGGCAGGATTACATCTGAATTGCGGGTTTTTTTCTTGCTAAGTTTGTTGATGTTCATATTGCATCTATCCTTTACTGGCTTCGGCCAATTCTAACACCAACTGCGCCCGGTGCCAGCCAAAATTTATGCCCTGCGCGTTCCAAGGCAGTGCTGCTACGCTACATGGCAATATCCGCCCTATTGACCGAAGATTCCAGCGGCGAAGGGCTAAAGCGCCAATTGCAGGCGAAATGGGAGAAAAACCGCCAAGAACTAGCCGATATCCTCGGCGATTTGTTTGGCCGCAACGGCTTGCAACAAGGCAAGGCGGAAATTCTCCGCGCCGGCGATCCCAACCCCTTAAACTGCCTAAGCTGGCACCAATTCCGCGCCGACTTGGCGCAGGCCGTCGGGGCGGCGTATGCCAAAGAAGTCCATGTGCGCAATATGAATCTAAACAGCATGCGCAACGAGGAGTATCTAGGCCGCAAAATGCTCACCGACATTATCCAAAAAATTCTGGATTTTGACGGCAACCCGGCTTATCAAAACGACTTGCTCGGCGAAAATGACACCAGCGAACCGGCGGCGATTATCGATGGTATCTTCTTAGCCAACAATCTATTCATCGAGCGGCCCAAGCCCAAAGGTTGGGACATTAGAAGGCTGGAGGACACCACGGGCGCAGTGCGCGACGTTTTAGAACTGATCCACAGCGAGTTTACCAAGCGCCGGGTGCAGCCCTTCACCGTCGCCGATTTGCGCAAAACGCTGATGGCCCCACCGTATGGTTTGCCGCCGGTATCGCATGCGCTGTTTGCGGCGGTGGCCTTGCGGCATGAGCAAAAGCGCATTCTGTGGTTAATCAAAGGACGCAGCCAGCCCTTTGCGGAAAGCCTGTCAAACGCCTTCGCCGCCGACAGTAAATATCAAACCCAATTGGAGGATTTCAGCCGAGAACAGCGGGCGATACTGACTTTATTAGGCTTGACGTTGCCGCCCGCTTTCCAGACCTCCGAACCCAAACAAGCCGCCAGCAATTTGGCGATGTTTGTGAAAGCTTTGCCGGAGTCGGTTAAAACCTCGGCCCAACTCAGCGCAGCGGCGCGGGCATTAGTTGAATTCATGGGGCAACCGCGAACCGCCCACGCCATCGCGGATTTTCTCTGCCCGCAAACGCCGTTGGCGACGGAGATTCCCAACGTCAACAATTCCTATGACTGCACCGAGACGCGGCATTGGCTGGAGGATTTGTTTGAATCCTTCACCAAGGCGCGTCATGCCAAATATGATGAGTTGTACCGCGAGGTCGAAAACCTGCTGCGTGAGGAATTCGCCCATGCGGATCGGGCGGTGGTGTTGGCGAATCTGGCGACGGCCAAAGAGCCTTGGGCGGCGGCGGCGGGCCGTTTGCTGGAGGCCGGGCAGTTAGGCCCGGCGGTGTTGGAAGGCTGGGCGCGGGCGGCGGTGGAGCGCAGCATTGAGGACTGCGACGATAAGGCGATGGGGGTTTTGTTGGAGCGCCTGCGCCAAATCATCCGGCAACACCAATATTCGCCCGAAGACGCGCACCGCCAACGGCTGGCGGCGTTTTTGGCCGAGGTGTGGGGCGGCGCGGCGGGCGCGTTGGCGGAATGGCGGCGGACGGACGACGGCCCGCGCCTTGCGGCCTTGTCCGCCGCGCTGGCCCAGCCCGACGCGGCGGCGCTCGACGGCTTGGCGCAGGCGTTCGCCGACCGGCCGCTGGCGGCGTGTGTGGCGGCGGATTTGCTCGCTATCGAACATGCGCTGGTCGGCCAGCGCAAGGCTTTGGACGCCACGTTGTCGCACCGGCAGCGCTTGGCCGAGTCGGCGGCGACGGCGCTGGCGGCGGCGCCTGACCGTGCCGTGTTGCGGCAAAACCTGCGCGGCGACGGCCAGCCTTTGGCGCTGGCGCTGCTGCCTTTGCTGGACGGCGACGCGCCGTTTCCGCCGGAGGCGCTGGACGCGCTGGCGGCGGAAGGCTTGAAAAAGCCGCTAGTCCACTGCGCGGCGGCGGACATCGAGCAGTTGGCCGGGCGCATCGGCGATTTGACGCGGCAGCACCACGAAGACCGCGACCCGCGCCGCCAACTCGCCGCCGACCTCCGCGCCGTCGTCGCCAAACACAAGGATTTAGGCCAAAGCCAGGAACGCTTGCTTGAGGTGTTGCAGATTATTGTGAAGGAGCTTCAGGTGGGGCGGTTGTGAAAAGCCCGCTTTTATTGCCAGCCGGGCGGGGCTTGCAGCCCCGCCCCTGATTGACTGACAAAACGGGCCAAAGAGGGCGGAAGGCGGGGCAAACTATGCGTCCGAACCGATTCCAAAGGACGCCTTCGCCATGCCCCAGCCTTCCGTTTTGT
>JBJSYU010000478.1:0-3183 GCA_046089945.1 Candidatus Methylumidiphilus sp. | reverse complement strand
GCCGTGGCGCTCGACCGTCTCGTGATGCACCAGATGGGTGAAATCGGTGCGCCCCGGCGTTTTGAAGCTGACCCATTCAGCCACTTCGGCTTTTAAGTCGTCGAGCTTGGTCGCCGCGAAGCTCCAGCGGGCGACGCTGTCGAACAGCGCGGCGGCAAGCCCGGCGTCGTCCAGCGCCAGCGCGTCGGCAAACAACGCGCTGTTCAGCTTGCTGCGGATGGCGCTGGCGTCGGGGGCTTCGGTGCTGGTCAAGGCCAGCAGTTCCACCGCCAGCTTGGCGACGGCGGCTTCGCGGTCGCAGGCCAGCAGCGCGGGCGGGGCCAGCGCTTGCAGCAGCGCGTCAAACTGGGCGCGGAGCGCGGCGATATCCCAGTCTTCCGGGGTTTGGCCTTTGAAGCGCGCGGCAAGCTTGCCGACGACTTCGCTGCGGTAGGCGAACACGCCGTCGAATTCGCTCTGGATGCTGTCCATCTGCCGGGCGCGTTCCGCCTCGACATGGAACAGCCAGGCGACAAACTCGCCGACCAGCGGCGCCATTTTCACCAGGATGTCGGAGATGTGTTCGGGGGCCATCCCCGCGCCTAGGCAGTTGCGGTAGGTTTGGAAAGCCTCGAATAAGTCCGGGTCTTTTTCCTGCGCGGAGCGGTCGAAGACCAGCGTCAAATCGCGCAGCCGGCTGGCGTCGTACAAGTCGGCATAGGTGAAGCCGGCGATGCCCAGCGTGTCGAGGGTGTGGTCGTGTTGCTCAAGATGGCCTTTCATCCATATCTCCAGATCGTGTCGAGTGAAATCGGTCGCCGCCTTTAGGGCGCGGCTTTACAAAATGGCGACAAGTTTATAGAGGTTGCCGCCGCTAGGCGAGAGCGCGGGGCGGCGGGCCTGCAAAACGCAGTGTTTGAGGCTAGGCTGCGCCGCCGTGGCGCCGGCATCCTTGTGGCCGTGGCGTCGGCATCCTGCCGGCCACAATTTAAACGTCGGCAAGGATGCCGGTGCTACGTCTGCAAGCCGCCGGAAAGTTTGTCGCCGGCGGCAACTTGGGCCGGCGAATTTGCTACAGTACGCCCTTTGCAATCGTCCAGGAGACTCGCCGCCATGTCCATGTATCCCTACTATCCGCCCGTGCTGCAAAGCGACGCCAAGACACCGCCTGTGCCGTCCGCCGCGCCCGCCGCCGACGGCGTCGTCGATGAGGCCAGTTTCCGCAGCATCGAAGTGGACAAGCTGTTTGCGGCGGTGGACCACGCCGGCACGCGCATCGGGCGGGCGGTGCTGTATCGCTCCTTGGCGCAGCCCTTGGCCGACCAGTGCGACATCCTCGCCAAACAGCAGGCGGTGCGCGAAATCCAGCACGACGCGGCGCTGCGCGGGGCGCTGGAAAAGCTGCTGACCAACGCCAAAAAGCGCGAGGGGGATTTTTACGATTTGCTGTTCGCCACGTTTTTAGGCGCCTTGGGTGCGCCGGCGCACCCGCTGGAAATCGAGGGTTTCGGCTATGAGTCCTATGAGCGCGGCACCTTGTTCATGCGCCAACTGGTGGCCGACGCCCAGGCCGTTACTGCGCCGCAAAGCCCGTATCTGCAAGCGCTGCTCGACACGCTGCGCGGCTTCGCCGGCTCGCGGGCGTTTGCGCTGATGCAAGGCCCGGTCTATCGCAGCGAGAAAGATATTTTGACCCGCGCCGAAAAGCGCTGGTATGTCCCGGCGCTGAAATTCCGCCCGTCGCTGTTCAAGCCGGGGCTGTTGCTGGTTGTCGCGCTGCTGGCCGGTGTGGTCATGCAGTTTGTGCCGCTGCTGCTGGAAATGGCGGCGTCGGTTTCGCCGGTGCTGTGGCTGTTCGTGGTGCCGCTGGGGCTGGTGTACATCCCGATAGTCGGCGGCTTTGACCGCGACAGCTACATTTATCCGCTGCGGCAAATCTTCAAACGTTCGCCGGAAGTGCAGGCGGCCTTGGACGCGCTGGGCGGGCTGGACGAGTTGCTGTCGTTTATCCGTTATCAGGAAGCCTTCGGCCATCCGATGGTTTTGGCCGATATTGCCGAATCCGACCATCATCATTTGAATGTCAAAGGCGTGCGCAACCCCATCCTCGCCAAGGCCAACGCGGCTTATGTCGGCAACGACTTGGCGCTGGACGCCGAGCGGCTGGCCTTCGTCACCGGCCCGAACAGCGGCGGCAAGACGGCGTTTTGCAAGACTTTGGCGCAGGCGCAACTGCTGGCGCAAATCGGCTGTCCGGTGCCGGCCGAAGCCGCCACGCTGGCGGTGGCCGACCGCATCTTTTACCAGACGCCGGAAATCAGCCATTTGGGCGACGGCGAAGGCCGCTTCGGCACCGAGTTGAAGCGCACCAAGGAAGTGTTTATGGCGAGTTCCGCCAACAGCTTGGTCATCATGGACGAATTGTCGGAAGGCACCACGCATGAGGAGAAAATCGAAATATCCACTGATATCCTCAACGGCTTCCGCCAAAAAGGCGCGACGACCCTGTTGATTACCCACAACCACGAACTGGTCGAGGATTTCCAAAAGCGCAAGCTGGGTTTGGCGCGGCAGGCCGAATTCAAAAATGACAATCCGACATACCGTTTAGTCGAAGGCATTTCCCGCGTCAGCCATGCCGACCGCGTGGCGAAGAAAATCGGTTTTGCAAAAGAGGATATTGCGCGGATGCTGGCAGGCAAGGGCTAATCGCTGGTCAGCCGACGCATCAAAGCCATTAGCTTAGGTTATTTCCTAAGATATTCACCCCCCTTTGCAAAAGGGGGGCAGGGGGGATTGAATGGGCGAGAAAGACATCATCTCCAAAAAGATTTTCAAGCATCTGGTGCGTGATTTTGCCACCTATTTGTTTGGCTTGGCGGTGGCCGAGATGGAATTGCTGGAAACCTCGCAGGAGCGCATCGAAGACCGCCACGCCGATTTGCTGGCCCGCGTGGCGCTGGCCGATGGCGAGAGTTTCATCCTGCACATTGAAATCCAGAACAACAACAAGCCGAAAATGGCTTTGCGGATGTTGCGTTATTTGGATGTGGGCTTACTTGATTTTTTATAGTATAATTTTTCTATAAATTTCTTCGTTTGATAGTAAAATATGGCTTATCAGCTTGTTCCGTGCAAATACTGTCAAAGCACTAATGTTATTCGCTATGGCATGCAAAGCGGCGCTTCTAGGTTCCGTTGCAA
>JBJSYU010000477.1:0-2801 GCA_046089945.1 Candidatus Methylumidiphilus sp. | reverse complement strand
CTCGGTTTTCCTTTCGTGTGTTTCGTGCTTTTCGTGGTTTTGATTTCTTTGCTTGTTGATCTGCACCATCGTCATTCAATGGGTTATATCTTAAGTTGGCGCATATGGGGGTTAATCCCGCCCACCCCCCTTTTACAAAGGGAGGTGAATATTGCAGCAAATACCCTAATGCCGCTTTGGCATCCCCGTTATCGATACCTGCCCGGCTCTTCATGACTTCGCTCCCGGCTTGGCCGCAGGCGGTGTGCCGCCGTTGTCGGCGGCTTCGATGAACACGTCCATTTGCTGGCCGACATAGGCGGGCATGGTGGCGCGGTCGAAGCTGTAGAGGGCTTGCAACACGCGGGTGTCCACGCGCTCGGTGCTGTCGCCGGTCAGCGAGCGTTTCGGAATCACATACGGCTCCACCCACACCAGGCGCAATTCAGTTTTGAACTGGCTGTTGCCGCGCATGTACGCCACCGCCCTGCCCTCTTTGCGGAAGCGCCACGCGTCGTTTTCGTCGATGTCCACGCGGATGTGCAACTGGTCGAGGTTGCCCAGGATCATCAGCGGCAGGCCGCCGGCCCCGGCTTGGGCGAATTCGCCGGGGCGGACATTGACTTGCAGCAGCATGCCTTCGACCGGGGCGCGGACCACCAGCCGCTCCACGGTGGTCTGCGCGGCGGCGAGTTCGGCTTCGGCCTGCAAGACTTGGGCGCGGGCGCTGTCCAGCCGCGCCTTGGCGATCAGATGCGCGTTGCGGCGGCGGTCGAGTTCTTCGGTGCTGATGGCGCGGCGGTCGGTGACGGCTTCGACCAAGGCCAACAGGGTTTTGGTGTCGGTCACGGACGCTTCCACTTCGCCCACCGTCGCCTTGGCCTTGGCCAGATTGGCGCGGCGCACACCGGCTTCGGCCTGCGCCTCGCGCTCGTCCAGCCGAAACAGCGGCGCGCTGGCCGGCACTTTGTCGCCGACTTTCACCAGCACTTGTGCGACGATGCCGCCGAGCGGTGTGCCGATGGCGATGTTTTGGCTTTTCGCCTCGACAATGCCGGCCCCGGCGATGAACGCCGGATAAGGCGAATTGGCCGGTTCGGCCGCCGCCTTGGCAATCGGCATCGGCTGGTTGCCTTGGACGACGCTGTAAATGCCAAACGAAAAACCCAGCACGGCGAGCAGGGGCAGGATGTATTTGCTGAACATAGTTTAAGTTGCCTCCGAGTTGGGCGGGGCGGAAAGCCCGCGCCTAGAGTTTGTCCACGCTATCGACGACCTTGTCGATATGACCGTCGTCCATGCGGGCGATGCGGTCGGCGAAGCCGAAAATGCGCGAATCATGGGTGACGATGACCAGGGCGCGGCCGCTGTGCAACGCGACGCCTTTCAGCAGTTCCATGACGGTTTGGCCGGTTTCGTGATCCAAGGCGCTGGTCGGCTCGTCGCAGACAATCAGCTTGGGGTCATGCACCAGGGCGCGGGCGATGGCGACGCGCTGCTGTTGGCCACCGGACAATTGCGCCGGCAGGGATTTGCCGCGCTTGCCCAAGCCGACTTGGGCCAGCACCAGCCCGGCCCGGCGTTCGGCTTCACTGCGCCTGACGCCGTTGATGATGAGCGGGATCGACACGTTTTCGATTGCGTTCAGGCTGGGCAGCAGGTTGTACGCCTGAAACACGAAGCCGATGTTGCGGGCGCGGAATTTCAGTTTCTGCCCGCTGCGCATGTGCAGCAAGTCCTCGCCGAACACCGCGCAGGCGCCTTCGTCTTGGTCGAGGATGCCGGCAATCACCGAAATCAGCGTGGTCTTGCCGCAGCCGGACGGGCCGACCAGCATCATCAATTCGCCCCGGTGGATGTCCAGATCAATGCCGGCCAAGGCCACCACTTTGTCGCCGCCGGTGTCGTAGGTTTTCTTCACGCCCCGGCAGCGCACCGCGATTGCGTCGTCCGCCATGGCCGTCACCCTTTGAACACCACCGCAGGCTCCAATTGGATGACCTTGCGGATGCTGATTAAGGCCGCGAACACGCAAATCAAAGTCACGCCGGCACCGCTGAACAGCAGCAGTTGCCAAGGAAACTTGAACGCCAAAATGGTGTTGCGCATCGCATAGCCAAACAGCGCGGTCAGCCCGACGCCTAGGCCATAGCCGATGCAGCCGACCAAAACGGCTTGCAGCAGGATCATCCGCAGCAAAGTCCAGTTGCTCGTCCCCATCGCCTTCAACACGCCGAACTGGCGCAGGTTTTCCAGCGTGAAGTTGTAAAACGTCTGCCCGGCGATGGCGGCACCGACGATGAAGCCCAGCGTCACCGAAATGCCGAAGTTGATCGGGATGCCGGTGTTTTTCATGAAGTAGTTCCAAGTCAGATCCATGAACTCCTGCTGGGTGTACGCCGCCAGCCCGGTGGCGGCGGTGATGCGCCGGGTCAGCGCGGCGGGCTGCTCGCCGGGCTTGGCCTTGACCAGCACGAACGACAGCAGCTTGCGCTCACGCGGGGCGTAGCGCACGGCGCGGGAATAGGTCGTGTACACCACCGGCTGCGATTGGAAGGTGCGCGTGGTTTTGGCGATGCCGACGACGATGGCGCGTTTGTCGTTGAGTTCCAAGGTGTCGCCGACTTTCAGCGGCGTAGGCTTGCCGCCGGGCGTCTGCGGCGGCTTGCCGAGCTTGTCGGTGGCGCCGTCGATGTCCACGATCACGCCGTCGCTGCGGCGCAGGTCTTCGAGCTTGCCTTCCAGCATCACCGGCGGCCCGCCGATCAAGGTCGCATCGTCCAGGCCGATGACATTGCAGGTCTGGAAGGTGCCGTCGGCCA
>JBJSYU010000476.1:0-3401 GCA_046089945.1 Candidatus Methylumidiphilus sp. | reverse complement strand
GCTGTTCATCGAAGCGTCGATCAAAGGCGTCTACGACACTCTGCTGGAATCGCTGGGGCTGGTGCTGGCCGTGGTCTGGCTGTTTTTGCGCTCACCTAGAGCCACGCTGATTCCGTTTGTGACCATCCCAGTGTCGCTGGTCGGCGCGTTCATTTTCATCCATGCGCTGGGCTTTTCCGTCAACATTTTGACCTTGCTGGCCTTGGTGCTGGCGATAGGCTTGGTGGTGGACGACGCCATTGTCATGCTGGAAAACATCCACCGCCGCATCGAATCCGGCATGGCGCCGATGCCAGCGGCGTTTGCCGGCAGCCGCGAAATCGCCTTCGCCGTCATCGCCATGACCTTGACGCTGGCGGCGGTGTTCGCGCCGCTGGCGTTCATGTCCGGCAACACCGGCCGGCTGTTTTCCGAATTCGCGCTGGCGGTGTCCTGCGCGGTGTTGGTGTCCGGCTTCGTCGCGCTGACATTGACGCCGATGATGTGTTCGCGGCTGCTGAAGGCGCATGCGCCGGGCGAATCCGGGGATTCGCGGCTGTGGCAGGGTTTCGTCGGCGCGTACCGGGCAATTTTGCTGCTGTGCCTGCGCGGGCGCTGGCTGGTCGTGCTGCTGCTGGCCGGCGTGGTGGCGGCGGCGGCGTGGCTGTTCCAAGGTTTAAACGCCGAACTGTCGCCCATCGAAGACCGGGGCAACATCTTCACCGTGGTCTCCGCCCCGGAAGGCGCGACGATCAACTACACCGACCGCTACGCCCGGCAAATCGAATCGTTCCTCGCGCCGATCCCGGAAATCGACACCTATTTTGTCGTCGTCGCGCCGGGCTTGGAACGGCCCAACCCAGTGAACTCCGCCATCGCCTTCATCCGCCTGAAACCCTGGGGCGAACGCGCCCGCAGCCAACAACAAGTCGCCATGCAATTGATGCCGCCGTTTTTAGGCATGCCCGGCGTGATGGCGTTTCCGCTCAACCCGCCGTCGCTGGGGCAAAGCTTCCGCAACCCGCCGGTGCAGTTCGTCATCCAAGGGCCGAGCTACGAAGAATTGGATAAAGCCATGGCCGGGTTTATCGGCAAGGCGCGGCAGTTTCCGGGGCTGGTCAATCTCGACACCGACTTGAAACTGAACAAGCCGCAACTCAACCTGGACGTGAACCGCGACAAGGCGGCGGCGGTCGGCGTCGAAGTGGACGATATCGGCAAAACCCTGCAAACCCTGCTCGGCGGGCATCAAGTCACCCGCTTCAAACAAGCCGGCCAGCAATACGATGTGATCTTGCGCCTAGCCGACGAATCCCGCGCCACGCCGGCCGACATGAACTCGATATACCTGCGCGGCCGCGACGGCGGCTTAGTGCCGTTGGGCAATCTGGCGTCCATCCGCGAAAATGCGGCGGCGAAAGAGTTAAACCACTTCAACCGGCTACGCGCCGTCGTCGTCAGCGCCAGCCTCGCGCCGGGTTATACCCTGGGGCAAGCCTTGGATTACCTGAACCAAACCGCCAAAGCGGTATTGCCGCCCATGTTCAAAACCGAATTGGACGGCCAGTCGCGGGAGTTTATGGAATCCAGCAACGCCTTATATGCGACGTTCGGCTTTGCGCTGATCTTCATTTACTTGGTATTGGCGGCGCAGTTTGAAAGCTTCCTCGATCCGTTCATGATAATGCTGACCGTGCCGCTCGCGGTGACGGGGGCATTATTGTCGCTGAAACTGACCGGCGGCACGTTAAACGTCTACAGCCAAATCGGCATGGTGATGCTAGTCGGCCTCATCACCAAAAACGGCATCTTGATCGTCGAATTCGCCAACCAATTGCAGGAGCAAGGCCGCAACAAAGTTGACGCGGTGGTGGAATCCGCCCTGCTCAGATTAAGGCCGATTTTGATGACCAGCTTAACGATGATACTCGGCGCACTGCCCTTGGCACTGGCGACCGGCGCCGGCGCGGAAAGCCGCCAGCAAATCGGCTGGGTGATTGTCGGTGGCCTGAGCATGGGGACGGTGTTCACCGTGTTTGTGATACCGGTGGTTTATGCCTTATTGGCAAGGCGGCGGGTGGCGGGAGCCGCGCCTCGCGGCGATTAGAAAATAAAACCCGAATAGCAAGAGGGTTCAGCCCATGCCGAAAAACTCTCCGTCATTCCGGCCGGGAGCCGGAATCCAGCGTCCAATGATGGCAAACTGGCCCGCTTCACCGAATATCGATATTGCCGAATCCATACGCACGGCCACCTGAAACAGCCTGCCATCGGAAGGAATCCACACAGGCGGTCAACTGCCCGCGCCGGGAAATAGTGGTCTTAAAATTGCTAAGGTTTGGCCTACGCACGGCAGGCGCGTTTGCTTTTTCAATTGGGGCGTTTTTTGCCGACGAGGGTGTTGACAAACAGCAAGGTGGAAGCGTAAAGTTTAATCGGACACCTGAGAGGCGTAAAAAAAGACGCCATTTCGGGTGTACAAATCAAAGTTAGGTTACGGGATCGCTTGGTTCGCTAAGACTCGCCGTATCAAAATGGAAAACTTCAAGAAAAAAGAAGAAATCGCTGCGGAAAGCCATATGACAAAAAGCATTCACAATCTTCTCATCGCTCTAGCAATCCAAATTACCCTCGTAGGGTGTTCCAGTGGCATTGAGAGCAAAAAGCCAATTTTGTTAGAAAATGAATCCGACATCATTGTAAATGCTAATGGCTACTGGAAATGCATAGGAAAAGTTGGGCATGAACGTGCAGAGCTTGGCCCGTATCTGATTGAAGATAATTCAACAGGATTCATATTAAAAGATCGGAAATATAAACTTAAGCCCCTTTTCGGAAAGCCAGAAGAAACTTATTCCTTTGTTGTGAGGGCAAAAAAATCAGATGAAACCTATGCGCTTCAGGCTTGTAGCGGAGAGGCAGAAAAATTCGAATGCGTGTATGCTTATATGATTCGAAGCAACAACGGTTTTAACCTTTACCCAACTTATGATATGAATCTATCAAAAGTGGTCAAAGAGGTACTTGCAGATATTTATGTCAATGCAGAAAATAGAAATGAAATAAAGCTACCCAACGAATTCGTGAACTCTAAGGGAAAACTATTTATAGAGTCAATATCAAAAAGCCAGCCAAAAGCCGATCTAACAGATGAGTGCTTCATTTGCGAGAAAATATCTATAGATAAAGCAAGGGAGCTTGTGGACAAACAGCGAGCGGAAGAAGAGCGACACAAATCCGAAGCTTCAGCCAAGTAGCCAAAGGCCATAAGATGCGCTAATCCGGTTATAGGATGCGCTGAGGTACGAAGCGCATCATTCGCGTTACTCGATTGATGCGCCTCCTTCGTCGGCACATCCTATGGCCCTGATGCGCAAGAAAAAAATGTATTGGCTGTGCGCAGCAGATTAGTTTCGATCCAG
>JBJSYU010000475.1:0-4160 GCA_046089945.1 Candidatus Methylumidiphilus sp. | reverse complement strand
GCGATCTTTTTTTACCAAAGCATTCCGATTTTTGAAGGGGTCGCGCAGCATAATAAGATTGTTTATTTCTCTGACAATATAATCACTATGCGTTGACGCGACAACTCGAATGCCTGCATTGACTAAACGAACGAGTAATCTGGCAAATTTTCGCTGGTTATCTGGATGCAAATTCAATTCCGGCTCATCAATCATAAGCGTATCACCAAGTTTAGCCTCATATTCAAGATAAAACCATAAGCCAAACAAACTTTTAGCAGTTGACGAGGCAAGGTGAAAATCTAGCTTGGGGAGTTTTTTTCTGCTCTTTGCCTTTGGCGCGAACAATACATTTCCATCGGAATCTACTTCATATTTTCCTTCTGCAATCGCTATGACTTGTTCGGCTAATTCATGCATTCCTCCTTCTTTTCTGTGCAATGCTGGAATATTGTTTAGCCAGTCAATATAATCTGCTATCGGCTTTGCATAGCGTGAAGTGGTTTCTTGAAGCAACTCCGCAAGATTAAAATTAGGCTTTGCCGCATGGTGGAAGAAAGCCACACGCCTTGCAACTAATTCTTTACGAAAAAGATGCAGGCCATTGCGTTCTGCCGGAATAAGAAAAACCCAGCTTTCGCTAGGCATGTTTGATCCAAAAAGTATTTTTTGCGTCCTTAGCAAATGGGCGAGAATAACCATAGATAGATTTAATTCCAAGTCAGGAAGTTTTTCTACGGTGTTCAAGGTGATTTGCAAATTGCGGGCATTTTCCGGTTTAAAAAAACGGCAAGCGCTATGACCATCAATGCTGAGTCCGAATTCCATTTTGCTCTGAATGCACAAGCTTATGAATATTTCTGGGTCGATTTTCCAATCAAACCGGCTCTCTAAAAACAGCGTGCCGGAAGCGTTGAAGACATCAGCCAATCGACTATTTGTGCCTTTATTGACAAGGTCTACCAGTTGATTTGCATATTGTTCAACCCAGCCGCCAAAATCCCATTCGATTGATTTTTCGCTTCTAAGGTGTTTGGCTATTATGTCAATATTTGGCAGCAATGGTGGCGTATCTCCGTTTCCAATTGCATTATCCAAAAAGCCATACAAAGCATACATCGCCCAAGTTTTTCCAGTGTTGTTAAGCCCGCACAGCAGCGTCAATGGTTTGATTTCCATGTCGCCAGACTCCAAACTTCCCAATTTTTCCAAATGAAACTGCCAAGAAGGTAGGCCATTGCCGCTGCTGTTGGTTTCGTTCATTACTGCGTTCTCAAAGTGTTAGTCAAAGCTCTTTTCACTCCCAACTCACCACATCCTTATCTTCGCCCTCGCCGCCCTCGGCATTGTCCGCGCCCAGGGAATACACATCAAACTTGCCATGCTGGCCCGGCGCGGTGTAATGGTAAGCATTATTCCAGGGGTCTAGCGGCATTTTCTTTTTGCGCAGATAGGGGCCGTTCCAGACTTTCGCCGTGCCGGGGGCTTCCAGCAATGCGCCTAGCCCTTCGTCGGTCGATGGGTATTTGCCCACGTCCAGCTTATACATATCCAAAGCCGAGGCCAATTCCTCGATTTGCAGGCGTGCCGCCTTAGATTTCGACTCGCCCAAGTGCTTAATCAACTGCGGGCCGACCAGTCCGGCCAATAGGCCCAAAATCGCCAGTACGACGAGCAGTTCGATCAGCGTGAAACCCTTATTAACAAAACGCGAGAGGGAATGAATGTTGCGCATATGCTTGTTGCCGTTTGTCGATGGGGGCTTGGCGTGTGCCAAGCCGGTGGTTAAAAGGCCAAATCGTTGACGCTCAAAATGGCCATCAAAATGGAAATGATGATGCCGGCAATCATGATGCCCATGCCGACGATCAACACCGGCTCCAACAGCGCCAGCAAGCGCTGCACGGCGGTTTTGACCTCCTTGTCGTAAGTCGTGGCGACGCGATCCAGCATTTGATCCAAATGCCCCGACTCCTCGCCCAGCTTAATCATCTGAATCGCCAAGGTCGGAAACAGCCCCGATTCTATCAAGGGCGCGGACAGTCCGCCGCCTTGCTTTAAGCTTTCCATCGCCAGATCGATCTTTTCGGCGACCACCAAATTGCTTAAAGTATCCTTGACGATGGTTAAGGCTGTGAGTAAAGATACACCGTTGCCGAGCAAGGTCGCCAAGGTGCGGCTGAAATTGGCGACGGCGACTTTGCGGATCAAATCGCCGACCAACGGCAGGTTCAACAGCCGCCGATCCCAAACATAACGCCGGTCGCGGTCGGCAAACTGGTAGCGGAAGTAACTGCTGACGCCGACCAAAACCAGCGGCAAGGCCCACCAATAATCGCGCAAACCCTGCGCGACGCCGACGACAATCTGCGTCGGCAACGGCAATTCCTTGCCGGCGCTTTCAAACATCTCGGTGAATTGCGGCACGACAAAGGTCAGCAACAGCAGCATCGACGCCGCCGACATTGTCACCAATATCGCTGGGTAAATCATCGCCGTGGTGACGGTTTCGCGCAATTCCCGCGAGCGCTCCAAGTAATCCGCCAGCCGCTCCAATACCTGCTCCAACGCCCCGCCCGCCTCGCCGGCACGGATCAAATTCAAGTAAAACCGCGTGAACACACCAGTTTGCCGTTCCAAGGCATCAGACAACTGCGCCCCGCCTTTCACCGCCTCCAATACCCGGCCAAGCATCGCGTTCAAATTCGGCTGCGTGGCAGTCAATTCCAGCAGCACCGTCAACGCCCTATCCAGCGGCAAACCGGCTTGCAATAAGGTCAATAACTCATGAGTAAACAGCGCGACATCCTTGCGTGAAACCCCGGACTTTTTCGCGCCAAACCGCAGCCACGCAAACGGCTTCGACGAAGCCGGGGCGATTTTAATCGGCAGCAAGCCTTCGCTTTGCAAAGCGAACAATAAAGCCGCATCGTCCGCCGCCTCACGCTCACCCTCCTGGGTTTCGCCTTCGCGGTTGACGGCTTTGTAGAAATACAGGGGCATGGGGCTGTTTCAAGGCTGTTTAGGGAGGATGCGCGGAGCCAAGCAATCCGACAAGGCATATTCTGGTTCCTCTTCACCATAGGCTTTAGCCAAACCTTCACCGGCTAATTTCGACCACGCCATTCGTTCTTGCCCAAGGGGTTGGACAGGCAGTATGGTCACTATCGAAGGTGGGTTTGGTATAAGCTCAGAGTTTTCATCAGGCACAATAGGCTTGCCGTCGTACTGGGCGCGTAGGGCCTTCGTAGGCATGGTGTTTCCTTAAAGTTATGGCATCGGCATTACTGCCCAAGGGCAGGATGGCGGCATGGACGACATTTCGCAAAACAGCGGATGGGGGTCAACCACGCGAACAGCTTGCGCCAATTTTAGCTGGGCATTATTACGCTGCACCACCGGGGGATATAGCTTGGAAGGTTTTGCGGGCTGCTCCAAGTGTAAGGCCACACGAATTTTCAGTGTTGCTGCGGCCATTTGCGCGAAACCGTGCAAGGCACTCTCAGGCTTGCTTTTCGCCAAATACAATAGTGCCAAAGAATCCCGAACCTTGGTTGCAATTTCCTGAAAAACATCCAGCATTTTGCTGCGGGGATGAGTGCGGTAATCCTTGACTTCCACCAGCCATAACTCAGCCTGTCCTGGGGGAATGACGGCGACATCAACACTTTTGCTATCGGCAAAACTCTGGAAATGCTTACGGTAGAATCCGCTGTCGTCGAGTTTTTCCGCCTGCCAGCCATCGGGAAAAATAAACTCAAGCGCTCCTTCGACAATTCTGCACATGGATTCAGGCGGCTTTTTCCGTTGCTTGGTAAAGCCAAGCGTTATAGCGGTCTGCTTGGTCAATTTCCATGTCCAAGGCGGCAATCGGTTCAATATCCTCCAAGTTGTCGCCTGCACTCACTTGCACACCGCTGCCCGCGTCAGACAACGCAAAAAACCGGGCTGGGATTGGCGTTTTGGCTGAGGCTATTTTAAGCTGCAGATCGATTTCTTTGAGGAAAAACAGGCTGTGGGTTGCGACATTCACTTGGATGCCATGGCCCGCTAAGGCGACGAGGATTTTTGCCAACTTGGCGATGAGCTTGGGGTTAAGGTTGGCTTCCGGTTCGTCCCAAAATACAGCCCCTCCTTGCTCCTCTATTGCGCCATGGCGCACCAGATACATCAATAAAGCC
>JBJSYU010000474.1:0-7507 GCA_046089945.1 Candidatus Methylumidiphilus sp. | reverse complement strand
CAGCAGGATTTGCAGTTCTTGCGTCAGCGCTTCGGCCTTTTCGATGGCGGCAAGCTGTTCTTCTTTGCCCATGGCGCGGACTTCGGGGTCGGCGTCTTGCGCGAGGGTTTCGGCGAAGGCGATGTCTTCGAGCGCGGTTTGGTAGCGGCGGAAGCAGCCGATCAGCGGGTTGAGCTGGGCGTATTCGCGGCTTAAGGCGCGGAAGCGGTTTTGGTCGTTTTGGATGGTCGGCTCGGCGAGCAGGCTGGTGATTTCCTCGAAACGCTGGGACAGGTTGTCGAGTTTGTTTTGGATGGAGGCTTTCACGAAATTACTGGTTTTCCTTGAGTTGAAAGAGTTCCCGCACGGCAGCGATGAGGTCGTGGCGTTCGTCGGCGCCGGCTTGTTTGATCTGGGTGCTGGGGATGTGGATGAGTTTGTTGGTCAGGGCGCTGGCCAGCAAGTTTAGGGCGTCTTCCGGCGGCTTGCCGTTTTTCAGCGCGCGCAGGGCTTGGCTTAAGGCTTCGTCGCGCAGGCGCTCGGCCTGGGCGCGGAAGTCGCGCAGGGTGTCGGTCGCGCCCTGCGCCCTGAGCCAGCTTAGAAAATGATCGACTTCGGTGTCGATGATTTCTTCGGCCTGCTTGGCGGCTTCCTGGCGCGAGCGCATGCCTTCTTCGATGGTGTGGCGCAGGTCGTCCACGGTGTAGAGGTAGACGTCGGGCAGTTGCCCGACTTCCGGCTCGATGTCGCGGGGGACGGCGAGATCGACCATGAACATGGGGCGGTGCTTTCTGGCTTTCAGGGCGCTTTCGACGCTGCCTTTGCCCAAAATCGGCAGTTGGCTGGCGGTGGAGGAGACGACGATATCGGCCTTGGCGAGGTGCTTGGGCAGTTCGGCCAGCGCGATGGCGAAGCCGTTGAATTGCGCGGCGAGGGCGTGGGCGCGTTCAAAGGTGCGGTTGGCGATGATGATTTCGCCGATGCCTTGTTCGTGCAGATGGCGGGCGGTGAGTTCGATGGTTTCGCCGGCGCCGATCAGCACGGCGGTTTGTTCGTGCAGATTGTCGAAGATGCGCTGCGCCAGCCGGACGGCGGCGAACGCCACCGACACCGGGCTGGAGCCTATCGCGGTGTCGGTGCGGACTTTTTTGGCGGCGTTGAAGGTGTGGTGGAACAGGCGGCTTAGGGTTTTGCCTAAGGTGCCGGCGTCGGCGGCGGCTTGGTAGGCGGTTTTCATCTGCCCCAAAATTTGCGGCTCGCCCAGGATCATCGAGTCCAGCCCGCAGGCGACGCGGAACATGTGGCGGATGGTGCCGGCGTCGGTGTGGGCGTAGAGGTAGGGGTGGAATTCTTCGCGCTTCAGCCGGTGTTCTTGGGCGATCCAGTCGATGATGCCGTCCAGGTCGGCGCTGGCCGCGCCGCAGTAGACTTCGGTGCGGTTGCAGGTGGACAGGATGGCGGCTTCCTCGACCTTGGGCAGGCGCACCAGTTCGGCCAAGGCCAAATGTAGGCGGTCGGCGGGGAACGCCAAACGCTCCCGAATCGCCACCGGCGCGCTGTTGTGGTTCAGGCCCAAAGTCAAAATGGTCATCGACGGGTTTATTCGCGTGTGTTTCAATGCGGTTAATTTTAAGAAAAAAATCCCTTTAGGCCAAACACTTCCGGCGCGTGGCTATTGCCGGACACGGAGGAAAGCGTAAAATCGCGTTAGACTTTAGGGCGCGGTGGCCGTTTGCGGCCTTCAATTTGATAGAACTTTGCAGTCCGCGCCTCTGTCCATGAACAAGGCTGTTTCCCGCCTAGTATGCTCCCAATCGACGTTGGGGATTTGTCCCGCGACCGGTTCCGTCATCAACCCACTGAGCTAGAGACTTGATTCTGTGTCGAAATCTGCGATTTATTTGGCTTTGGCTGTTGGCCTCCTGGTTTCGGGTTGCGCCGGCGTGCATGCTCCTGGCGCATCGGGGGAGTTGGTCGCCGACGATGCTGTGACGGTGGAGGGGAAGCGGCCGCAGCCGACTGACGAGGTGGTGTATTACATGCTCGCGGCGGAGCTGGCCGGGCAGCGCGGCGAGCTTGATGTCGCGCTGGACAATTATTTAAAGGCTTCCGCGCTGACGCAGGACACCAAAATCTTGCAACGCGCCACCCAGATTGCCCTTTACCTGAAAAAGCCCGACAAGGCGCTGGAGGCCACCACGCTGTGGCAGCAGCGCGAGCCGGACAACGTCGAAGCCCGGCGGCTCAGCGCTCTGCTGCTGCTGAAGGCGGAGCGTTTGGACGAGGCGTTGGAGCAATTGGCCGCGCTGCTGAAAATGCCGGGGGTCGATGTCGAAAACACGATGATCGACTTGGTCAAGGTGCTGAGCGCGGATGTTTCCAAGGAAGATGGCGCCCATTTCATGCGCCGCCTGGTCGAGCGCTTTCCGAAAATGGCGGAACTGCATTTCGCCACCGCCTTGCTGGCGGCTGACAAGGGCGACTATCCGCAAGCCTTGGCGGAAACGGAAAAGGCACTGGCGCAGCATCCCGACTGGAGCCGGGCGCGCCTGTTGCAGGCGCAGGTGATGTCGAGGATGGGCAATTCCCAAAAAGCCCGCGACGTGATGCAAAAAGCCTTGAAGTCAGATCCAAACAATGCCCGGCTTCGACTGATTTATTCGCAATTCTTGGCCAAGGCTGGCGACGTGCGCGGGGCGGAGAAGGAGCTTGCCAGGATATTGGCCAAAGACCCCAGTAATGAGGATGCGATGATGGGTTTGGCCATGGCGCAGATGGAAACCGGCCAGGAGGCGAAGGCCAAGCAATTGTTCGGGCGGCTTGCCGAATCGCCCAACCGCAGGGCGCAAGCCTGTTTTTATTTAGGCATTATCGAGTCCCGCAAGGCCAATTGGCAAACCGCCCTCCAGTGGTTCGACAAGGCCAGCGACGGTTCGGTGGCCTTTGACGCCAAAGTCAGCGCGATTAACGCGCTTATCCAATTAGATCGAATCCCCGAAGCCAGAGCGCGTTTAGCCGATATTCGCACGCAATATCCACAGGAGGCTTTGCGCATGTATTTGTTGGAGGCGGAACTGCTCACCAAAACCAAAGACTATCCGGGTGCCTTCGCATTGCTGAGCCAAGCTTTGGAGGCATTGCCGGGGAAAGCCGAATTGCTGTATACCCGCGCCTTGGTGGCCGAAGAATTGGGGAAAACGGAGGCTATGGAGGCGGATTTGCGCGCCGTGCTGGAAAAAAACCCGGATGACGCCAACGCGCTCAATGCCTTGGGCTTCACCTTGGCGGATCGTTCCGAGCGGCTGGAGGAGGCCAAGCGCCACATTGCGCGGGCTTTGGAGTTGAAGCCGGGTGATCCAGCCATCCTCGACAGCTATGGCTGGGTGAGTTACCGGCTAGGCGATTATCCCACCGCCAAGGAATACTTGGGCCGAGCCTATGCGCTGGTTAAAGACCCAGAGATTGGTGCCCATTTGGGCGAGGTGTTGTGGGAATCCGGCAACCAGCAGGAAGCCAAGAAAATATGGGCGGAGTGCCTGCGCAAAGATCCGGAACACAAAGACATGAAAAAAGTCATCGCCCGTTACCCGGAAGCCTTCAAATAAGCCCCATATTGTTCCCTGACGATTTCCGATGAGGCTTATGCATTTCGCGCTGGCCTGCGAGTTGGCGTTTGGTGGCTTATCGGGCTGCGCTTGGTTGCCGGACAAGCCAGTCGCGCCGCCTGCGCAGGCTTCTTGGCAGAAGCTTTACCAAATCCCGGCATGGAAGCTGGAAGGGCGCATCGCCGCCAAAATGGGGCAGGAAGGCTGGAACGCGAATCTTTCCTGGGAACATGAGGATGGGCAGGAGCGTCTGCGCATTTTTGGCCCGTTCAACCAGGGTGCCGTATCCATCCTCGTCCAAAGCGATGCAGTTATTGTCAATGACGGTGGTGGTGAGGTGTTAAGCTTGCGCGACCCCGACGCCTGGATGAAAGAGCGGCTGGGCTTCACCGTGCCATTGCGCAGTTTGCGCTACTGGGTGCTGGGCCTGCCCGACCCAGGCGGCGAGTATAAAGCGGCCGGCGACGGATCGGGCTTTGAGCAGCAGGCGTGGGTGTTGGCCGTCGAGCGTTTTGAAGCCATCGGCGATTGGGTGCTGCCAAAAAAAATGGCGTTACGCGGGGATGCCGTGACGCTGAAGCTGATCGTGGATGAATGGTTTTTTAATCAATAGCTTGGAGGATTGATGTCCTTGCGACAGTTGCGCTTGCCCGCACCGGCAAAGCTGAATTTGATGCTGCGCGTGGTGGGGCGCAGGGCTGATGGCTACCACTTGCTGCAAACGGTCTTCCAGTTTATCGACCTGTGCGACTGGATTACTTTGTCTGTGCGAAACGATGGACATATCGGCTTAGCCCGGCCGCTTCCTGGGGTGCCTGAAGAATCAGATTTGACTGTGCGGGCGGCGAAATTGCTGCGCGAGGAGGCGGGGGACGCAAGCTTAGGTGTCGCCATCGATGTGGAAAAGAACTTGCCGATGGGTGGTGGCTTAGGTGGCGGAAGCTCCGACGCGGCGACCACGCTGCTTGGACTCAACGTCCTGTGGAGCTTAGGTTTTTCCACCGAACGCTTGGCAGAACTAGGCTTGCGCTTAGGTGCCGACGTGCCGGTTTTTGTGCGCGGCTATGCCGCTTGGGGCGAGGGCGTGGGCGAGCGGCTCACCCCCCTTCTTGATTTGCCTGAACCCTGGTATGTGGTGGTGGTTCCCCCTTGCCATGTTGCCACGGGTGCCGTATTTTCATCTGAAGGATTGACAAGAGATAACAAGCCCATCACAATAGCCGACTTTGTTGCAGGCCAGCAAGACAACCATTGCCTGCCCTTAGTGACGGCGATGTATCCTGAAGTCGGCAGCGCGCTTGCATCTGTTGCCCGCCACACACAATCTGCAAAGCTTACCGGAACCGGTGCTTGCGTGTTTGGCGAATTCGTGGGCGAAACGGAGGCGCGAGATGCCGCCCGGCAACTGTCGGCAGAATGGTCGGTTTTCGTGGCTAAGGGAATAAACCGGTCGCCCATTCTCGCCATAGTTGCAGGTCTTCCTGCTGCTTGAAGTAATATTTAAGGTTTTAATTTAATGGGGCGTCGCCAAGCGGTAAGGCACGGGGTTTTGATCCCCGCATACCCAGGTTCGAATCCTGGCGCCCCAGCCATATATTTGCACACCGTTCGGTTTGTATTATAGGCATCTGGGGGAGTGAATGACCGACGCCTCGTTTATGGTGTTTTCGGGAAATGCCAACCTGCCTCTGGCTGAAGGGATCGTGCGAAAGCTGAATATGCGCTTGGGCATGATCAGCGTTGGACGGTTTAGTGATGGCGAGATAGCCGTTGAAATTGAGGAAAATGTGCGCGGGCGCGAGGTTTTTTTGGTGCAACCCACTTGTGCGCCAATCAATGAAAACCTCATGGAACTGCTGATCATGATTGATGCTTTTCGCCGCTCCTCGGCTAATGTCATCACAGCAGTGATTCCGTATTATGGCTATTCTCGGCAAGATCGCCGGACAAGGTCGGCAAGAGTTCCAATTTCCGCCAAGCTAGTCGCAAAAATGATCTCGGCGGCCGGTGCCGACCGCGTACTCACTGTGGATCTCCATGCTGATCAGATCCAAGGATTTTTTGATGTCCCTGTGGATAACGTCTATGCATCGCCGATATTGCTGGGTGATGTGTGGCGGCAGCAGTATGCGAACCTGATGGTGGTGTCACCGGATGTGGGCGGCGTAGTCCGGGCGAGAGCTTTGGCCAAGCGCTTGGATGATGCGGATTTAGCGATTATTGACAAGCGCAGGCCGCGGGCAAATGAGTCCAAAGTCATGAATATCATAGGCGATGTCCAAGACCGGACATGCGTGATGGTGGATGACTTGGTTGACACAGCCGGTACCTTGTGCAAGGCAGCAAAGGCTCTTAAAGAGCATGGCGCAAAAAAAGTTGTTGCTTATTGTACACATCCGGTTCTGTCGGGCGCGGCAGTAGACAATATTTACGCTTCCGTATTAGATGAGTTGGTGGTAACAGACACCATTCCATTGCGGAGAACTGCCGAGGAATGCCCCAAGATTCGGGTTCTGGGCGTAGCGGAAATGCTTGCGGAAACTATACGCCGGATAGCAGTTGGCGAGTCAGTAAGCTCATTGTATGTAGATTGACCGATTTAGTTTGTTTTTAACCTGCTTAGAGTATTTTGGAGAGAAAGATGGTAGGCAGCTTTGATTTTGAAGCGGAAGTGAGATTAAAAACGGGTAAAGGCGATGCCCGACGTACCCGGAAATTGGGGAAAATACCTGCGATTGTGTACGGCAGTGGTGAAGCCCCGCTACAAATAAATTTGGTTCATCACCGGGTTGTAAAAGCATTGGAAAACCATGCCGTTTATTCGCATGTGCTTACCTTGAGGTATGAAGGCAGAGAAGCCAAAGTTATTCTGAAAGCGATTGAAAGACATCCGAGTCGGCCAATCATTATGCATATGGATTTCCAACGTGTCAGTGAAACCGCCAAGCTGCGTGTGCATGTGCCTTTGCAATTTATCAATCAAGAGACTTCAGTAGGTGTGAAGAAGGGTGGGATTGTCAACCACGCAATGGTGGAGGTTGAGGTTCAGTGCTTGCCGCAAGATTTGCCGGAGTCAATTGATGTAGACATGTCAGATGTCGATTTGGGTGAGTCGGTTCATCTTTCAGATCTCAATGTGCCGCAAGGTGTTGAAATTGTGGAATTGATACATGGCATGGAGCATGACCTGCCGGTGGCGGCCATCCACAATCCTCGTTCTGCGGACGCGGCTGAATAATTTGACGGGCTATGCGGGGGTCTGATTGGGCTTGGCATTTCGGCTGATTGTTGGGTTAGGCAACCCTACTGCCCAGTATGAAAAAACCCGGCACAATGCTGGCTTTTGGTTTTTGGATGAGCTTGCCCAGCGGTACAAAGTAAGCTTTCGTCAAGATCCAAAAAGCCAAGGGTTGCTTGCGCGGGTAGACTGCGAAGGCGAGGCCTTTTGGCTGTTAAAACCGTTGCAATACATGAACCGTAGCGGTGGATCGGTACAGGCCGTGGCGAATTTCTACAAAATTGGATCGACACAGATACTCGTCGGCCACGATGAGCTTGATTTTGCCCCAGGGGTAGTCAAGCTTAAAGTAAACGGTGGGCATGGTGGACACAATGGCCTGCGTGATATTGTCGCAAAGCTTGGGTGCGCGGATTTTGCTAGGATTCGCTTGGGGATAGGACATCCAGGGAACCGGGACGACGTAGTAGACTATGTGCTAGGCCGTCCCAGCCAGCATGATTATGACTTGATAAGCGGAGCAATCCGGCAGGTTGCTGACTGCTTTCCGCAAATCCTCGCCGGAAAATTGGATTATGCGATGAATGCCCTGCACTAAGCGCTAGGATGATAATTTGCTTGACAAAGGTTTCCGCATAGCCGAAAATTGCGGACTGTTTACGGAGGGGTTCCCGAGCGGTCAAAG
>JBJSYU010000473.1:0-5835 GCA_046089945.1 Candidatus Methylumidiphilus sp. | reverse complement strand
AACTCGTCCTTGCGGCGGTCGGCCTCGCGCAGCGCCTCTTCGGCGCGCTTGCGTTCGGTGACGTCGATGACCACGCCGAGCAGCTTGTCGCAGCGTCCGTCGGCATCGATCAACGGCGCTTTCACGCCGCTGAACCAATGCGCCGCGCCGCTGGCGTCGGTGACTTGCTCTTCCGGGATGCGCAAGATGCGGCGGCTGTCCAGCACCTCCAAGTCGTCGCCGCGCAGCCGCGCCGCCTGTTCGGCCCTAGGATTCAACTCGGCGTCGGTCTTGCCGACCACGCTATCCTCCGATGCGCCAAAAAACTCCAGCAGCGCCCGGTTGCCCAGCAGATAACGCCCGTCGCGGCCTTTCACGAAGATGATGTTCGGCGTCGCGTCGATGACTTGGCGCAGGAACAGCCGCTCCTGGCGCAGCGTCCCCTCGGCGCGTTTGCGCTCGCTGATGTCCACGAACACGCCGACGCAGCCGCGCACTGCGCCGTTTTCGTCGAACAGCGGCGAGGCGTACTCATACAAAGTCAGCGATGTGCCGTCGAGCCTCACCACCTCCGCCTCGACCTCGCGCACGGCGGTGGCATGGCGCACCGCGTATTGCATCGGCAGCGCCTCGACCGCCACCTCGCGGCCGTCGCGCAGCACCTTGAATGGCAGGCGCTCGCCGCCGTTGGCGCTTTTCGAGGCGTTGATGCCGGGACTCAAGCCCAACATCTTCTCGCCGGCGCGGTTCATCTGGATGGTTTCGCAGGCGGGGTCGTAGGCGATGGCAATGGCGACCGGCACCACGTCCAGCACCGTCTGCAACTCGTCCACGCGGCTTTGCAATTCGCTGTTTAAGCGTTGGATGCGCTGTTCGGCCTGCTTCTGCCGGGTCACATCGCGCACGATCATCGACGCCCCAACCACCCGCCCGACGCCGTCGCGGATCGGCGAAAGCGTCAGCGACACAATAATTTCCCGCCCGTCGCGGCGCGCCATCACCGCCTCAAAATTGCGCAGGCTCTCGCCCTGGCGGATTTTGGCAAGCAACTGGTTTTCCGTCTCCTGGCCGTCGGCGGGAAACAACAGGCTGCCCGGCCAGCCTTTCGCCTCCTCGGCGCTGTGGCCGAACAGCCGCTCCGCCCCCGGATTCCAACTGGTGATCAAACCCTCCATGTCCTTGCCGATGATGCCGTCGTCGGAAGATTCCACAATTGCCGCCAACAAGGCCTGCGCCGCCACCCGCTCCTGCAAGGCGCGGATATAGTTTTGCTCGTGCCGCAACGCGCTGCGCTCGCGCCGCCTGAGCATGCCGTAAAGGAACAACAAGGCGACGAATGTGAACGCCCAAAACCCCAAGCCAGCCATGCCCGCGCCCGTGGCATCCACGCCCACGCATTGACGCCGCTTAGCGCCAAGCCCCCAGCAGCAAAGCCACGCCCAGCCCGCCGGCCAGCCCGCTGAGCAGCGGCACATCCGGCACACCGGCCGGCGCCATCCCCAGCAGTAGCGCCGCGCTGACCGTCAACGCCGACCCGGCCAACGCGGCAACCGTGCGCTGGCGGTTGCGGCGCAACTCATGGCGCAGCTTATCGAACTCGCGGCTGTCCAGGCGCATGTCCAGCTTGGCGTTGACGAACTGGTGCAAGGCGTCGTGCAGCAGCCCCGGCATCTCCGGCCACTGCCCGGCCCATTCCGGCAAATGCCCGCGCAGCTTGTCGTACACCGCCTGCGGGCCGACTTGGCGGCGGAACCAGTTTTCCAAAAACAGCTTGGCGGTTTTCCACAAATCCAATTCGGGGTATAAGTCGCGGCCCAAACCCTCGATATTCAGCAAAGTTTTCTGCAACAGCACCAATTGTGGCTGCACTTCCATATCAAAGCGCCGCGCCACCTGAAACAGCCGCAATAATAAATGTCCGTAGGAAATCTCCTTCAGCGGCTTCTCGAATATCGGCTCACAAACCGTGCGGATGGCCGACTCGAACTCCTCGACACGGGTATGCGCAGGCACCCAGCCCGACTCGATATGCATCTCCGCGCAGCGCCGGTAATCGCGCTTGAAAAAGGCCAGCAGGTTTTCCGCGACATAATGCTGGTCGGCCTTGGTCAAACTGCCGATGATACCGAAATCCACCGCGATATATTGCGCGTTCGGGCCGACAAAAATATTGCCGGGGTGCATGTCGGCATGGAAGAAATTGTCGCGGAACACTTGGGTAAAGAAAATCTCCACGCCGCGCTCGCCAAGCAGCTTCAAATCCACACCCTCGCGCCGCAGCCTAGCTACATCGCCAACCGGAATCCCACTGATTTTCTCCATCACCATAATTTCACGGCGGGTGTAATCCCAATACACCTTCGGAATATACAACATCTCCGAACCCTCAAAGCGGCGGCGGATTTCCGAAGCGTTCGCCGCCTCGCGCACCATGTCCAACTCGTCGAGGATGGTTTTCTCAAACTCGCGCACTACCTCCACCGGCCGCAAACGGCGCGCATCCGGCAAAAACCGCTTCGCCAACCGCGCCAGTTCGTGCAACAGCCCTATATCCGAGCGGATGCGCTTTTCAATGCCCGGCCGCAATACCTTGACGACGACGTCCTCGCCGCTGTGCAAGCGGGCGCTGTGGACTTGCGCCACCGAAGCCGAAGCCAGCGGCGTCTCGTCAAACTCGCGGAATATTTCCAGCACCGGCCTGCCCAAAACTTTTTCAATAATCGCCCGCGCCTCCGCGCCCGGAAACGGCGGCACGCGGTCTTGCAGCTTGACCAATTCCTCAGCAATATCCTCCGGCAGCAAATCCCGCCGCGTAGATAATGTCTGCCCGAACTTCACAAAAATCGGCCCCAAATCCTCCAGCGCCTCACGGATGCGCACCGCGCGCGGCCCCTGCGTCGAACGCCGCCAATACCCCGGCGTGAAGGCGGCGAGAAACCGCACCGGGCGGAACAACGGGGAGGCGAGGATCAAATCATCCAAGCCGTGGTAAATCAGCACCCATTGGATATGCAACAGGCGGCGCAAAACTTGGGGACGGATCACGTTGGGGTTCCTTAGGGGTTGTGATAGGGAAATACAGGGACGCCCCGGCGTTGGGGATTATAGGCTATTTTACCCGCGCATGGGGAATGTTAGGGCTGGCCGGATCGACCGAAAGCGTCCGCTTGCCAGGATTGACGACCAGATCCATATCCTCCATGGGAATCGCGCCTAGCAACACTTCATCACCCAGCACCAAAGCGCCAACATAGCAAAAGCGTTTGCCAAACCCGACTTTGACAGGGCCGACATACGGGACATTGGCGCTGCGCCCATCGGCGACAGAAACCTCGCGCATGGACTCGGTTTCCAGTTGTAGCTGGTTGGCAATATGCTGCGGAATGCACAACATCAACGCGCCCGTGTCAACCAAGGCATTGGCCTTGATCGAATCAAAATCTGGCTGGCGGGGGTTGCTTAATTCAATTTCGGCGAAGACGTGGCCCATATCTATGACTCCAGCGATGGTGTAAAAGATTGAAAAGCTGGCTACGGCACATTGCTTACAACGCTATCCGCGCTACGCTGGATAAGCGCTCAGTAGCCCGTTGGCGCAGCCGTATAACCCTAACCTCCAACCGGTCAAAATCTGCCCGCAAAGTATCCACCTCGGAGTAGAAACATTCCGCCTCGGCCTCGGCGGGCAGTTCGCGGCTTTCCTCTTGCAGGTATTCACCGAGATTCATGCGCCAAGCGTCCACGGTATCCACGCGCCAAGCATGCGAGGCGCGCAGATCGGCGACGAGGCGGGCGGCGAGGAATTTGCCGGTGATGCGGGCCAGCAACGATTCCCAGTCGATATCCAGACGTTCAAATAAGTTTTGGAAACGCCGCGCCGCTGTCATATCGCCTGCGACGATCACCTCGCCGGCAAACAGCGCGGTTTTGGGCGATTGGCTTAAACCTAAGCGGGCAAACGCCAGCGGCGAGCCGGTGAAAGTCACATCGGGCTGGCCCGGAAAGTTCGGCAGCACGTCCACGGCATTGGCTTCAGGACATAGATACAGCCGCCAATCCCGGGGCGTCAGCCGGAAACAAATGACTTTGCCGACCAAGGGGGCGAGGTATTGCGGGCTGTTCGGGTCGAGTTTGACAAACCGCGACAGAGCGTCGCGCAGCAGGCCGGCGAAAACTTCGGGAAACAGACGGGCGGCAGGCATGGCGTTAAAACTTATAGCCCCGGTGGACGGCGACGACGCCGTGGGTGATGTTGAAATATTCGCAGCGCTCCAAACCGGCCCCTTCCATCATTTTCTTCAAGGTTTCCTGATTCGGATGCATACGGATGGACTCGGCGAGATATTGGTAACTTTCGGCGTCGTTGGCAATCAGCTTGCCCAAGGCCGGCAAGATTTTGAACGAGTAAATGTCATAGCCTTTTTTCAACAAACTGCCCTGCACTTCGGAGAATTCCAAAATAATCGCCCGCCCGCCCGGCTTCAACACGCGATGAATGGATTTTAAGGCTTCCTCTTTGTGGGTGACATTGCGCAGGCCAAAAGCGATGCACACGCAATCAAAGGAATTGTCAGGGAATGGCAGTTTTTCGGCGTCGATTTGGGCATATTGCACATTGCCGGCAATACCCTCGTCAATCAACCGATCCCGCCCGCGTTGCAGCATGGCGGCATTGATATCAGACAGCACCACGCGGCCTGTCGGCCCCACCCGCTTCTCAAACAGCGCCGTCATGTCGCCGGTGCCGCCGGCCAAATCCAATACCTGCTCGCCCGTGCGCACATGGCTGAGTTGGATGGCGATGCGCTTCCAAATGCGGTGTATCCCCAGCGACATCAAATCGTTCATGATATCGTATTTGCCGGCGACGGAATCGAACACGCCTTTGACCAGTTTGGCCTTTTCGCTGGTCGGCACGTCTTTGAAGCCGAAATGTGTGGTGTCGTTTGCCATGGTGTAGTCTCGCTAAGTTATCCGGCTTATGCGCCGGTCGATCCAAAACCGCCAGTCCCTCTAGTGGTTTCGTCTAGGTTTTGCACTTCCTCAATATGCACACGCAATACTGGCTTGATGACCAGTTGGGCGATTTTCATGCCTTTGTCGATGGCGAAATCCTGTTTGCCATGGTTAATTAAAATCACGCCGATTTCTCCCCGGTAGCCTTCGTCTATCGTGCCGGGCGTGTTCAGCACGGTGATTTTGTGCTTGAGCGCCAAACCGCTGCGCGGGCGCACTTGCGCTTCAGTGTTCGGCGGCAATTGCACCGCCAAGCCGGTGCGCACCAAAGCGGATTCGCCAGGGGGTATGGTCAGGGCTTGCCACGCCGACAAATCCATGCCGGCATCGCCGGGATGGGCATAGCTAGGCAGTATGGCGTCGGTTTCGAGTTTTTGGAATTTGACAGCAATTGACAAAGTCATGGAAGTATCAAGTGTTGTTGTCCGCAGTGTGCGGAATCGAGTGTATCAAATCGGCGAGTATTGTGTCAGCCTGACCTATCGGCAAGGAGAAATGCCCTTCGCCCGCCACCGTATGGAGTGTGGCACTGGGTAGCCGGTCGGCCAAAAAACGGCTGTGGGAAATCGGCACGGTGGCATCGTCCTCGCCATGCCAAATCACCACCGGCAGGGTAATGTCGCCTAAATCAAAACCCCAAGGATGGGCATACAGATGGAAATCGCGCAATGCCCCTCGCATGCCCGCCCTCAGCGCTTCGCCTATGGAATCACAGACCACGGGCTTGACGCCATCTTGCGCCAATATGGCCTGATCTGCCGGGGGTATCGACACCGTCAATAGCGCCAAAGCCACGCCTGGGTTGGCCCGCATGGCCGGGCCGAACAGGTGGCCATAAAC
>JBJSYU010000472.1:0-7356 GCA_046089945.1 Candidatus Methylumidiphilus sp. | reverse complement strand
GCTGAATCAGCGCTTCCAACTCGGGCCGGATAGCCGCGTGCTGCAATTTGCCTCGCCGAGTTTCGACGTGTCGTTCTGGGAACTGTCCATGGCCTTGCTGTCCGGGGCGGCGCTGGTTGTGGCGGCGAAAGAAGACATGATGCCGGGCGCGGCCTTGGCGGGTTTGGTGGCCCGGCAAGGCGTGACCCATCTCAGCCTGACGCCGCCCGTGTTGGCGGCGATGACGCCGGACAGCCTAGAGGGCGTGACCTTGGCGGTCGGCGGCGAGGCCTGTCCGCCGGAGCGGGTGGCGGCATGGGCGGCGGGACGGCGCTTCATCAACGCCTACGGCCCGACCGAAACCACGGTTTGTCCGGCGATGAGTGAGCCGGTCGCAGCCATCGCCCACACCCCGCCCTTGGGTCGGCCACTGCCGAACGCCCGGCTGTATGTGCTGGACGACGGCTTGCAGCCGGTTCCCGGCGGCGTGGCCGGCGAGTTGTACGTGGCCGGGCCGGGCTTGGCGCGGGGCTATCTGAACCGGCCCGGACTCTCCGCCGAGCGCTTCGTCGCCGATCCTTACGCCGCCGAGTTCGGCGAAGTGGGCGGTCGGATGTACCGCACCGGCGACCGGGTGCGCTGGAACGCGCAAGGTGAATTGGAATTCGTCGGCCGGGTGGACACCCAGGTCAAAATTCGCGGCTTCCGCATCGAGCCGGGCGAAATCGAAGCCTTGTTGTCCAGCCATGAGGATGTGGCGCAAGCGGCGGTGATCGTCCGCGAAGACCGGCCCGGCGATAAGCGCTTGGTGGCCTATGTGGCGGCGGATGAAAACCTGAATCCGGCTGTACTGCGCGATTGGCTCAAGCAGCGCCTGCCCGATTACATGGTGCCGACGGCGGTGGTCTGTTTGGAATCGCTGCCCTTGACGGCGAATGGCAAGCTGGACCGCCACGCCCTGCCCGCCCCGGATTCCAGCCTAGACCCGGCCAGCCGTCCGCCGCGCACCGCCCGCGAGGCGCTGCTGTGCGACTTGTTCGCCGAAGTGCTGGGCCTGCCACGGGTTGGCATCGACGACGATTTCTTTGATCTCGGCGGTCATTCGCTGCTGGCAACGCAACTCGCCAGCCGCGTGCGGGCCAGCTTGGGCGTGGAACTGCCCTTGCGCCATTTGTTCGAGGCGCCCACCGTCGAGACGCTGGCGGCGCGCTTGCAGCGCGACGACGCCGGCCCGGCCCGCCCGGTGCTGATCCGGCAGGCGCGGCCCGAGCATGTGCCGCTGTCCTTCGCCCAGCAGCGGCTGTGGTTCCTGCATCAATTTGAAGGCCCCAGCGCGACCTACAACACCCCCGTGGCAATGCGCCTCACGGGCCGCTTGAACCACGCCGCGCTGGAACAGGCGCTGGCCGACCTCGCCGCCCGCCACGAGAGTCTGCGCACGGTGTTTGGCCGTCACGACGATCTGCCTTACCAGTTGATCCTGCCGCCCGAGAAGGCCCACCCGCCGTTGCTTGTCGAGCGCATCAATCCGGCGGAATTGGACGGGGCGCTGGCGCGGGCGGCGCAATACGCCTTGGATTTGGCGAAGGAAACGCCGCTACGCGCCACGCTGTTCGCCTTGGGCGAGGAGGATCACGCGCTGCTGTTGATCTTGCACCACATCGCCGGCGATGGCTGGTCCGCCGCGCCCTTGTCGCGGGATTTGGCGACGGCCTACGCCGCCCGGCTGCAAGGGCTGGCGCCGGACTGGCAGCCCCTGCCGGTGCAATATGCCGACTACGCCTTGTGGCAGCGCAAGCTGTTGGGCGAGGCTTCCGACCCCGACAGTTTGTTCAGCCGCCAATTCGCCTACTGGAAGGCCCAACTGGCCGATCTGCCCGAACAAATCGACCTGCCCGCCGACCGGCCCAGCCCGGCGGTGGCCTCGTTCCAGGGCGATTACTTGTTGGTGCGGATCGAACCGACTTTGCATCAGGGCTTGGCGCGGCTGGCGCGGCAAACGGGTTGCAGCTTGTTCATGGTGTTGCAAGCCGGTTTGGCGACTTTGCTGTCGCGCTTGGGCGGGGGCCATGACATCCCCATCGGCAGCCCCATCGCCGGGCGCACCGACCAAGCCATGGACGATTTGATCGGCTTCTTCGTCAACACCTTGGTGATGCGCACCGACACTTCGGGCAATCCTAGCTTCCGGGAACTGCTGGAACGGGTGCGGGAAACCGCGCTGGCGGCTTACGCGTATCAAGACCTGCCGTTTGAATATCTGGTCGAAGCGCTCAATCCCACCCGCTCGCTGTCCCACCATCCGCTGTTCCAAGTGGCGCTGGCGGTGCAAAACGTGCCGGGCGGCGACAGCTTCGGCTTGCCGGGGCTGAGCGTGTCAGATTTGCCGACCCGCACCAACACCTCGAAATTCGACCTCACCATCAGCCTCGTGGAAGGGCGCGGCGCGGACGGTAGCCCGCAAGGCGTGGGCGGCTATTTGGAATATGCCACCGACCGCTTCGAGCGAGCCACCGCCGAGTCGCTGTTCGCCCGCTGGCTGCGCCTGTTGGAACAGGCGGTGGCCGAACCCGACCTGCCACTCAGCCGCTTCGAGCTATTGACCGAAGCCGAGCGCCACGTCCTGCTCGACGCCCGCAACCAGACCGCCTTGCCCTTGCCCGCCACGCCGTTCCCGGCCCTGCTGGAAAACTGGGCGGTGGCAAGCCCGGATGCCTTGGCGGTGGAATTTGGCGGCGAGCGGCTGAGCTACGCCGAACTAAACGCGCAGGCCAACCGGCTGGCGCATCGGCTTTTGGCTGGCGGCATAAGCGCCGGGCGGATCGTCGCCCTAGCGCTGCCGCGCTCGCCAAGCGGGGTGGCGGCAGTGTTCGCGGTGTTAAAGACCGGCGCGGCGTATTTGCCAGTCGATCCGAACTACCCCGCCGAACGCATCCGCTACATGTTGGACGATGCCCAACCCGCGCTGCTGCTGAGCAACCGCGATAGCTTGGCGAAGCTGCCCGCCTTGGGCGATATACCAACACTGCTGCTGGACGAAGCGGCCACCTTGGCGGAGTTGCAGCATCGTTCCAGCGTCAACCCCGCCCTGCCTTTGCCGCTGGCGCAAGCGGCCTATGTGATTTACACCTCCGGCTCCACTGGCAGGCCGAAGGGCGTGATAGTCAGCCATGCGGGCTTGATTAGTTTGGCGACGGCGCAAATCGAGCGCTTCCAACTGGATGGGCAAAGCCGGGTGTTGCAATTCGCCTCGCCCAGTTTCGACGCCTCGGTGATGGAGCTATTGATGGCCTTCGCCCCCGGCGCGGCCTTGGTCATCCCCGAGCAAACGCTGCTGGCAGGTTCGCTGCTAAGCCAAGCGCTGGCCGAGCTAAAAATCAGCCACGCTTTAATCTCGCCCGCCGCCTTGGCCGGCGCTTCGCCGGAAGGTCTGCACGACTTCAAGACCCTAGTGGTCGGCGGCGACGCCTGCCCGCCGGATGCGGTGGCCCGCTGGGCCGAAGGCCGGCGCATGGTGAACGCCTACGGCCCCACCGAAATCACCATCTGCGCCACTTTGAGCGAGGCTTTGCCCGCGAGGCCGCACAACCCGCCCATAGGCCGTCCGATCCACAACACCCAGGTGTATGTGCTGGACAGCGGCTTGCGGCCCTTGCCGGAAGGCGTGGCCGGGGAGTTGTACATCGCCGGTGCGGGGGTCGCGCCGGGGTATCTGGGGCGGCCCGGCCTGACGGCGGAGCGCTTCGTCGCCAACCCGTTCGGACAGGGCGGGCGCATGTACCGCAGCGGCGACCGGGCGCGTTGGAATCATGAAGGCCAGTTGGAATTCTTGGGCCGCGCCGACCGGCAAGTGAAGCTGCGCGGTTTCCGCATCGAACTGGGCGAGATCGAGAACACCCTAGCCAGCCACCCGGAAGTGGGCCAAGCCGTCGCCTTGATCCGCAAGGACGGCGTGGGCGCAGACCCGCGCTTAGTGGCTTATGTGACGCAGGCCGAGCAGGCGGGCAACGCCCAAGCCGAGCAAGCCCAAGTGGATGAATGGCAACAAATCTACGACACCCACTACGCGGCGGAAGATCAATTCGGCTTCGGCGAGGATTTCAGCGGCTGGAATAGCAGCTATGACGGACAACCCATCCCGCTGCCGGAAATGCGCGAATGGCGCGAAGCCACGGTGCAGCGGATTTTGTCGCTGAAGCCGAAGAAGGTCTTGGAAATCGGCGTCGGCACCGCGCTGCTGATGGCGAAAATCGCCCCCCATTGCGAAAGCTACTGGGCCACCGACTTCTCCGCGACGGTGATTGCGCGGCTGTCCGAGCAAATCCAAGCCGAGCCGGAACTGGCCCGCCGCGTGATCTTGCAGGCCCGGCCCGCCGACGACATCGAAGGCTTGCCGGTGGGCGAGTTCGACACCGTGGTCATCAACTCGGTGGTGCAGTATTTCCCCAACGCCGCTTATCTGGCCCAAGTGGTCCGGCAGGCCATCGGCCTGTTGGCGCCGGGCGGATCGATGTTCATCGGCGACGTGCGGCATCTCAAGCTGCTGCGCTGCTTCACCAGCGCCATCCAACTACGCCGCGCCGAGCCGGGCGCGGACGCCGCCAAGCTGCGGCGGGCGGTGGAACATGCGCTGTTGGTGGAAAAAGAAATCCTCTTCGCGCCGGAATATTTCGCCGCGCTGGCGAGAACCATCCCCGGCGTGGCCGGACTCGACATCCGCTTGAAGCGGGCCGAGGCGCACAACGAGTTGAGCCGCTACCGCTACGATGTGGTGTTGCGCAAAGGGCCGGTGGCGGGCCTGCCGCTGGCGGATTTGCCGGTGCTGGATTGGGCAGAAGTCGATGGCTTGGACGGCTTGGCCGAACGGCTGGCGGCGGGTCGCCAAAGCCTGCGCTTGGCCGCTGTGCCGAACCGCCGCGTGCGCCAAGAAGCCGCCGCGCAACGCGCCTTGGCGCACGTCGCGGAACTGGCCGAGGCCGTGGCGGTGCTGGACGCGCTCGCTGTTGGTATTCCTGACCCGGAAGCCTTCTGCGCCCTAGGCGAACGGCTAGGCTATTGGGTTGGCGTCACATGGTCGGCGCATGTGGACGATGCCTTGGAAATCGTGTTCGTGCCCACCGAACGGGCCGACGCGGCGCTGCCGCTGGGCTTGTACCGGCCCGGCCCGCACGCCGGCCAGCCGTTGACAGCATTCAGCAACAACCCGACGGCGGCGCGGGGAACCGGCGCCTTGATCGCCTCCTTGCGCGACTACCTGCGCGAGCGCTTGCCGGATTACATGGTGCCGACCGCCTTGGTGGTGTTGGAAAAGATGCCGTTGACGCCCAGCGGCAAGCTGGACCGCGCCGCCTTGCCCGCCCCGGACATGAACCTGAGCGGACAAGGCAAGCCGCCGCGCACGCCGCAGGAGCAGATGCTGTGCGATTTGTTCGCCGAGACACTGGGCCTCGCGCAAGTCGGCATCGACGAGGATTTCTTCGACTTGGGCGGGCATTCGCTGCTGGCGACGCGCTTGATCGGCCGCATCCGCGCCAGTCTGGGCGTGGAATTGAGCTTGCGCAGCCTGTTCGAGACACCCACCGTCGAGGGCTTGGCGACCCAACTCGGCGGGGCGGAAGAGGCGCAAGCCCGGCTGCCGTTGACCGTGCTGCCCCGGCCTGAAAACCTGCCCTTGTCCTACGCACAACGGCGCTTGTGGTTCCTGTACCGGATGGAAGGGCCGGGCGCGACCTACAACATGCCCTTGGCGTTGCGGCTGACCGGCCAGCTTGACCGGGCGGCGCTGCACGCAGCCTTGCTGGATGTGCTGGCCCGCCATGAAAGCTTGCGGACGGTGTTCCCCGAAATCGACGGGGCAGCGCGGCAGCACATCCTGCCGATGGAAGCGCTGAACTTGCCGTTGACGCTCAGTCACCCGGGCGCGGCGGGCATCCGTACCGCCCTGACCGAAGCGGCCCGCCATGGCTTCGATCTGGCCCAGGAACCGCCGGTCAAGGCCGAGTTGTTCGCCTTGGCGCCCGACAGCCATGTCTTGTTGCTGCTGGTTCATCACATCGCCGCCGACGGCTGGTCGATGGGTCCCTTGGCGCGGGACTTGGCGACAGCCTACACGGCGCGGACGCAGGGCGAAGCGCCCAACTGGCGGCCCTTGCCGGTGCAATATGCCGATTACAGCCTGTGGCAGCGCGAATTGCTGGGCGACCAGACCGACCCGGACAGCTTGTTCAGCCGCCAATTGGCCTATTGGTCCAAGACCTTGGCCGATTTGCCGGAATGCCTGGAACTACCCACCGACCGGCCCCGCCCGAAAGTCGCCTCCTACCGGGGCGGGGAAATCACCCTGGCCTGGGACGCCGACCTGCACCAAGGCTTGAGCGCCTTGGCGCGGCAGACGGGGGCCAGTTTGTTCATGGTGGCGCAGGCGGGCTTCGCCGCCTTGCTGTCGCGTCTGGGCGCGGGTGAGGACGTCCCGCTCGGCAGCCCCATCGCCGGGCGCACCGATCCGGCGCTGGATGATTTGGTGGGCTTCTTCGTCAACACCTTGGTGTTGCGCACCGACACGTCCGGCAACCCCAGTTTCCGCGAGCTGCTTGGCCGGGTCCGGGAAGCCGCGTTGTCGGCCTACGCCCATCAGGACGTGCCGTTCGAGTTCCTAGTCGAGGCGCTGAAGCCCACCCGCTCGCTGTCGCATCAACCGTTGTTCCAAACCATGCTGGCCCTGCAAAACGCCCCGCAAGGCGATTTTGCCCTGCCCGGCTTGCAGGTGGAGGCGGTGGGCGCGGGTTCGACCGGCACGGCGCGGTTCGACCTGTCCATCAGCCTCACCGAACAGCGCGGCGCCGACGGGTCGGCGCTGGGCGTTGCCGGGATGGTCGAGTACAGCAGCGACTTGTTCGACCCGGCCACGGTGGAAACCTTGATGGCCCGTTGGGTGAGGCTGCTGGCGCAAGCGGTGGCCGAGCCAGATAAGCCGCTCAGTCAAATTGACCTGCTGACGGAAGAAGAACGGCGGCAAGTGTTGGTCGATTTCAACGCGGAGGCCGCAAAGTCCGCCGCCGCCTTGCACGCCGAAGCCAGCCTGCCGGCATTGTTCCTCGCCCAAGTGCGCCGCCAGCCGGACGCCCCGGCGCTGGCCTTCGGCGATGAGCGATGGCGCTACGCGGAGTTGAACGCGGAGTCCAACCGGCTGGCACAGCGCTTGATTGCCGAGGGCGTGCGCCCCGGATTCGGCGTGGCGGTGTTGATGGAACGTTCGGCGTTGCGGGTCGCCGTGGTGCTGGCGATTGCGAAAACCGGGGCGGTGTATGTGCCTTTGGATGGGCGCTATCCGCCCGCCCGCATGGCCTTGATTGCTGCCGACAACCGCGCTGCCGTACT
>JBJSYU010000471.1:0-2929 GCA_046089945.1 Candidatus Methylumidiphilus sp. | reverse complement strand
GCTGGCCGAAGGGCTCGCGGCGCGCCTGCGGGTGCGCGGCGAGCGCTGCGCCTTGGTGCTGCCGGGCGCCGACTACGCGGCTTTAGAGCCGGATCTGTGCCGCGTCAACCCGGCGGCGGCGTGGGATTTCGAGCGTTTGCTGCGCGACTGCGGCCCTTGCCGGGGCGTCGTGCATCTGTGGGGCTTGGACGAGCCGGGCGTGGAGCAGCCGGGCTGGCTGTCACAAACCCGCGCCTGCGCCAGCGCGCTGCACTTGATCCAGGCGCTGGTGCGCTGCGGCTGGCCGCGTGAGCCTAGGCTGTGGCTGGTGACACGCGGCGGACAGCCGGTGGGCGGCGCCGCCACAACCCCGGCGCTGCAACAGTCGGCGCTGTGGGGGCTGGGGCTGGCGGCGGCGCTGGAACACCCCAATCTGGCTTGCACCTGCGTCGATCTCGACCCGGCGGCGGTGGGCGCCGCCGAACTCGACGCCGAACTGCTGGCCGACGGCGAAGAACACCAGACCGCTTGGCGCGGTGGCGTCCGCCATGCCGCCCGGCTGGTGCATCCCAAAACGTCCGCAGCGGCCAAGCCGGTCGCGCGGGCCGACGCCAGTTATCTGATCACTGGCGGCACTGGCGGCTTGGGGCTGTGCGCCGCCGCTTGGCTGGTCGAGCAATGCGCGCGGCAGCTCGTCTTGCTCAGCCGCCGCGAGCCGGGGCCGTAGGCGCTGGCGGCCATTGCCCGGCTGGAGTCGGCCGGCGCGCGGGTGCTGCTGGCGCAGGCGGACGTGTCCGACCGGGCGGCGCTTGCCGCCGTGTTCGCGCAGATCCAAGCCGGCCTGCCGCCGTTGCGCGGCGTGTTGCACTGCGCCGGCCTGATTCAGGACGGCATGCTGGCGGACATGGATTGGCAGCGCTTCCAGATGGTGTTCCCGCCGAAGCTGGCCGGGGCTTGGCATTTGCACGAACTCACGCTGGGCTTAAACTTGGATTTCTTCGTGCTGTTCTCCTCCGCCGCGTCGATCCTCGGCAATCCGGGGCAGGCCAATTACGCCGCTGCCAACGCCTTCCTCGATGGCCTGGCGCACTACCGGCGGCACCTGGGGCTGGCCGCGGCCAGCGTCAACTGGGGGCCATGGGATCAAGTCGGCATCGCCGTGTCCGACGCCGCCATCACCGGGCGCATGAGCCGCATGGGCTTCGTCGGCCTCAAGCCGGACGTGGCGCTGGACGCGCTGGGGCGCATCCTGGCCGGCGGCGCCGCGCAATCCGCCGTCATCGACTGGGACAGCGGCAAATACCTCGCGCAGCTGGCGACGCCGCGCCAGTACTTCGCCGAACTGGCGACGGCGGACGTGCCAGAGGCGCCCGCCGGGCCGGACATCCTCCGTGCGCTGGAAAACGCTCCGGCGGAGCAGCGCCCCGCCATCCTCGCCGCCTTAGTGCGCGACACCGTGCGGCGGATTTTGGGCGGGGGCGGGCTGGACAGCGCCAAGCCCTTCACCGAGCAAGGCATGGATTCGCTGATGGCGGTGCAGTTGCGCAACGCCTTGAGCAACAGCGTCGGCCAGCCCTTGCCGGTGAGTCTGGCCTTCAACCATCCCAGCGTGGACGCGGTGGCGGCTTACCTGCAAACCCTGCTGGGCATAGACCCGCCGCCGACCCAACCCGCCGCGCCGCCGCGTGACACCGCCGCCAGCGCCGCGCTGGACGTGTTGGCGGAACTCGACCAACTGCTTGCGGAGCAACCGCTATGAAACGCGCGCCCACGCCCAAACCTTGGATACGCTGCCCGCGCCCGCGCCCGGACGCGGCAGTGCGCCTGTTCTGCCTGCCCTACGCGGGCGGCGGGGCGATGATCTACCGCGCCTGGGGGGACAGCCTGCCCGCGACGGTCGAAGTGTGCCCGGTGCAACTGCCCGGCCGCGAAGACCGGCTCGGCGAAGCGCCGTTCACCGAACTGCTGCCGCTGGCGCAAACCTTGGGACAGGCCATCCTGCCCTATCTGGACAAACCTTTTGCCTTCTTCGGCCACAGCATGGGCGCGTTGATCGCTTATGAACTGGCCCACGAACTGCGCCGGCAGACCGGCAAACTGCCGTTGCGGCTGTTGGTGTCGGGGCGCGGCGCACCGCACTTGCCGGCCACGCTGACGCCGATCAGCGCCCTGCCGGAAACCGCGTTGTTCAGCGAACTGCAACGCCGCTACGGCGGCATCCCGCAGATGTTGTGGCAGGAGCCGGAATTGCGCGCCCTGCTGCTGCCGCAATTGCGCGCCGATCTGGCCGTGGTGGAAACCTACGCCCCCGCCCCCGCCGAGCCGCTGCCCTGCCCGCTCCGCGCGTTCTGCGGCAAACAGGACCATTGCGTGGACGGCGCGAGCTTGGCGGCTTGGCGCAGCCTGGTGCGCGACGATATCACCGTGCAGATGTTCGACGGCGACCATTTTTACCTGAACAACGCGCCGCAGCCGCTATTGCAGGCCATCGCCGCAGCGCTGGGCCAGTCCCTGCGCGCACCGGGTTTGAGCCTGGATAAGCGCCCCGCCAACATAGGGGTTTAGCGGCTTATGAAATCAGCAACTGAGAATCTGGCAGGCAATCGAGAGGCCGAGGTTTTGTCGGCATGGACAGTGCCGACATACTGGGATTCGGCGGGGCTTGATTGCCAGCTTGTGGCTCGCCGCAAGCCACCCTAAGGCAACGCTTTAAGATTATCTGCGGCGCAGACTGACCACCACTGGACGCCGCACTGCAACCGGGCAAGCCATTGGCGAAAGCCACCTAAAAACACGACAAAAAAACATTTAATCCAATGCGCTATTTCGAAGACTATTGCGAAGTCAACTTGGATCCAAACCTGCCACCGCACCGCTGGGTGTTCCGTTCTGGCGAGGAAATCCGCGTGGAGTTTGGCGTGTCGCTGTCCCGCCATCCGCAGCGCGGCGA
>JBJSYU010000470.1:0-5048 GCA_046089945.1 Candidatus Methylumidiphilus sp. | reverse complement strand
CAGCGGCGACGTGTTCAAAGTCGAAGAAATCGAAGCCGCCGCCGACCTGATTATCTGGTCAGTGGATAAGCGCGAAGGCAACACCGCGATAACCCCCACCCGCCCGCAAGACAAAACCTTTGTCGGCAATATCGTCGAATCGGTATTGGCCTACGCCCATGGCGAACTCGGCGACACGCCCATCCATTTGGACGATGTCGATCACCTGATCGTCATAGGCTCCGACCGCATGATGGACGCCGTCAAAGAAGCCCGGCACGGGGTATTAAAACCCTACCTAAAACCCCACCACGAAGCCATAGGCTCGATCAACTCGCCGATGCAATGCATGATGAAAGGCGTCTGCGCCCAATGCCTGTGCAAACACATCGACCCGGAAACCGGCGCGGAAACCTTCGTCTACTCCTGCAACAACCAAGACCAGCCGCTGGATTTAGTGGACTTCCCGAATTTGCGGGCCAGGCTGAAACAAAACTCGGTGCAGGAAAAGCTTTCTTCGCTGTGGCTGGATTATCTGCTGGGGAAGACGGCAGCATAAGCTTGGTGATCGCGTGGGTTGCGGCGCTGCCGCAGCCCACAATGCTGTATACCTATTGCAGGCAAACCCATGAATTCGATACTACAGCGTCAATCCCGTCCCGACCGTTATACCGTCGCCGATTATATGGGCTGGCCGGACGAGGAACGCTGGGAACTGATTGACGGCGTGGCCTATGACATGTCCCCGGCACCGCCGATCAAACACCAAAAAATTGCGGGCGGTTTGTACTCCCTGTTGCATGAAAAACTGCGCGGCAAAACCTGCCAACCTTTCATCGCCCCGGTGGACGTGATACTGTCAGCGGTGGACGTGGTGCAGCCGGATGTCATCGTCGTCTGCGCCCCCAATAAAATCACCGAACGCAATATCCAAGGCTCACCGGACTGGGTCGCCGAAGTGCTGTCGCCCAGCACCGCCCGCAAAGATCTGCGCGAGAAAAAAGCCCTGTTCGAGCGTGCGGGGGTCAAAGAATACGTGATAATCGATCCAGCGCAAGGCTGGGTGCAACGGTTTGTGCTGATTGACGGAGCTTACGGGCTTGGGGTGATTCTCGACCCGCAAGAAAACCTGGAACTGGGTTTTATGCCGGGCGAATTTCTGCCGCTGGCGGAGATTTTTGGGTTATCCTAAAACCCAATATACTGGCATCAATGCAAGCAATCTCGCTATTCTCTGGCGCAGGCGGCATGGACATTGGTGTCCGCCAAGCCGGTTTTGCTATTCTTGCCGAGATTGAACACGACGAGCATTGCTGCGCGACGTTGCGGGCGGCGGCGGAGCGGGAAAAAACGCAAACCAACGTGATTCAAGCCGACATCAAAACCCTAGATCCAGCCGCACTTTCGGCGGCGTTATCCATTCAACCCGGCGACTTGGATTTGCTGTTTGGCGGGCCACCTTGCCAATCTTTTTCGTTGGCGGGAAAACAGCTAGGCTTAGACGATGAGCGCGGCCCTTTATTGTTTGAAATCATCCGCTTTGCCAAGCACCTACAACCGAAAGTCATTCTGCTTGAGCAAGTCAAAGGACTGTTGTCGGCGAAAGGCGTTCATAACCGGCGCGGCGAGGTGTTTGAAAGCTTTTTAATGAAGCTTGAAGCCATCGGCTATCTGCCAAAATGGCGGGTTATCATGGCGGCGGATTTTGGCGTTCCCCAATTGCGTGAACGGCTATTTGTGGTCGCCACCCGTGGGCATAATGGCTTTGCCTTTCCCGACATCACCCATGCCCCGCAGGCGGAATGCAATGGCTTATTCGCCTTGACGCCCTACGTGGGCATCGGCGCGGTGATTAGCGACTTAGGGGCGCCAAGTCCGAAAGTGCGCGGCCAAACGGTTTATGCCCGCGAAGACAGCCATGTCGATGTGACGCCGGAACGGGATCGGGAACGCATCGCGCAAGTGCCGGAAGGTTCGCACTTGGCGGCACAAGTCCATTTGGGGGAAGAATTGCGCAGAGGATTGTCACCGAAAGACACCACCAAATATTTGCGCCTGCACCGCAACCGCCCTTCCAATACCCTGCGGTGTGGCGAAATATTTTACCATCCCACCGAAAACCGTTACCTGACGCCTAGGGAATGCATGAGAATCCATGGCTATCCTGACAATTATTATTTAAAAGGGCCAATCCGTTCACGCACCGGCACCGTCCGCAATTTAGACCAACATCGGCAAGTGGCGAACTCAGTGCCCCCACCGCTTGCCAAAATCTTGGCAGCAAAAATATTGGACTATTTGCATGAGCAAAATTTTTGAGCTATTCGGATATCGACTCGACGCTTGGAATGCAGACGCTGCGGCCAATTGCGCAAAAGCATGGTGTCCATTTATGGACGTAATTTGCGATGGTGGCGGCAATCGCTACCTCTCAGCAATCGACTTGCATCATCATCCTGAGCTTGCCGCTAAATTTCCAGGCAAGAGAATTGTCCAGGCTGGTGTATGTTCCTTGCAAATGCGTGAACATGAACAGCCATGGATTGTTTGTCCGAGAAGGTTGCTTTCTCTGCGAGAACAGCGATCTGGCATTGACTATCAACAATACGTCAAAGCCCAGCTTGCCGCACATATGGAGTTGTCGTGCGGAAAGCACTATCGCGCATGGGCTGAAGTCAAAATGAAAATCGACACCAGCACAGAAGACGATCAAGAAAAATCCTTTGACTACACGTTTGACTATGTCATTGCTGATGCCAGAAAAATACAGCTATCCGAAGCGGCAAAAATTATCGGTCGCAGCGAACGTGTAACCCAACGTTTGGCAGAAAAAAACGGCTTCACACTTTCAAAAAGAGGGGACATTTGGATCGAGGATTTTCCTGCCGACCCCGTGGTGATTGTCGAAATTATGACATCAAGCACATCGGGTGGCGATAAAGCTAAACGGACTCAAATTGGCATGGCTTTTGAGGATGCGGTGCTTAATCTTAGCAATCACAATGGCCCCGGAATCAATTATCGCCAAGTCTGGGCGCGTATGGTGAGCCAGCTCATTGTGAAATCCCAAGTCGGCATCGCTTGGAATGGCAAAACCATATGGCTCATTCAAGATGTGCTTGCCGAATACATATCATCCACAACAGCCCTCAATCTGAGCAAATATCTTAGCGAATGTGCTGATGAGGTCAATATTCTTGCTTTTGGCTATGGCGATATTGATAACTTGCCAACTGATGAAGGCGTTCTGCCTTTGCGGAAGTCTAGTTTTTACGCAGGGCCGATCAATAAAAGCCCAAGCGTGAACGCTGATGGCGGCGGCTTTGTCGATATTGTGAAAATTGGTGCGCCTCCGCCTAAAGACCAGCTTTGGCGCTCCCTATTCCTAAAATCAGCCTGTGCAAACTTTTCTGTTTGATGTACACTGGCCTAGGCTGCAAACTGGCATCTGTACTTGGCTTTTTTCAAGAGGTTTTAATATGAACGCACAAATCCAACCTATTGCGGAATTAAACCGCCGTGCGACTGATGCATTAGTCCGTGAAGTCGGGATAGTCAACACCTTGCGTTTCCTCAATCAATTCAGAGTCGGTGGCGGCGATTACACCGCCGAGCGCGATCAATTATTCAGCGGCATGTCGGCCAAAGATATTATCCGAGAAATCAAAGCCCAACGCCGGATTAAGCCGTAGATGCGTTGAAGGCACGAAACGCAACGCGGTAAGGTGCACCAATCTGTCGTCAAGTGCGGTGAAAAGCAAGCCGCACTGCTCGTGTACCCATTCCAAGCGGCGAAATACCAAATAACTTAATGCGCCCTCCAACACCAGACAATCCCAGCTTACTCGCGCTGGCCTTGGCCTTTGCGCTGACCGCCCTGCCGACTTTCGCCATCGACTGGTCTTTTAAAGCTTTCGGCACCTTGGGCGCGATTGGCACCGACACCGACCGGATTAGTTTTGTCCGTGACCAAAGCCAGACGCAGGGCGCGGGCAGCGATTGGGGGCTGAGCGTCGATTCCCGGCTGGGCCTGCAACTGGACGCCGATTTCAACAACGAATTCCACGCCATGGTGCAGTGGGTGGCACGCGACCACGCCGGGGATTACTTCGAGCAAAACCTGGATTGGGCATTCCTGCGCTGGCGTCCCCGCGACGACCTGACCCTGCGCCTAGGCCGCATGGCGATTGACGCTTTCCTGATATCGGATTACCGCAATATCGGCTATGCCTATCCCTGGATGCGGCCGCCCGCCGAGTTTTATGGCTTGTTTGGCATTTACCATTTTGACGGCGCCGACATCGCCAAGCGCTTCAACATCGGCGACGGCCGGTTGACGGTCAAAGGCTATGCCGGCCATAGCAATGAATCGGCCGCCTACGGCGTTGAATATGAGACGCTGATATTTGGCGGCAACCTCGTCTATGAAATTGGCGATTGGCGGGCGCGCGTCGGCTATTTCCAGTCGCAGGAGCTAATAAACCCGCTGCGTCAGGCTGACATCAACATGCTGGACGATCTGGCGAAGCGGCAAATCTGGCCGGAAATTCAATCCACCGTCAATTATCTGCGCGCCCCCAATAAACGCACACATTTCAGTTCCATCGGGCTGGCCTATGATGATGGCGTCTGGCCGGTGCAAGCGGAAGCTGGCTATTTAGACTCGGAGTGGCCGGGATTTGCCAACCGGGTCAACGGCTATCTCAGCGTGGGCCGCCGTTTTGGCAAGCTGACTACATACTCGCTGTATGGCTTTGAGCAATCGTTGACCCGTCGGCTGGAAATCCCGCAAGCGCCTGCACAATACCCCGAATTGATTGGCCTGCGCAACGACATTAACCAGGGGCTTAACCGCAGCGTGGATCAAATGTCGATATCGCTGGGGGTGCGCTGGGACGTTTACCACAACATCGACCTCAAGGCGCAATGGCTGGTTGACTGACAAAACTCCCCGCCGCCTTCTAAGTTGTTGAAGGCGCTGCAAAAAGGAAGACATGCCGCCAAGGCAAGTCATCCATCCAGCGGGAGCGGTCAAGCTGCCGGCGGGAGGCGCGGGCCGGCTCCGGGTC
>JBJSYU010000469.1:0-8364 GCA_046089945.1 Candidatus Methylumidiphilus sp. | reverse complement strand
GGAACCACGGCCTGCCGGTGGTCAGCTCCCGGACGCCCGGCGCGTTGGAGCTGATCGAGGAGGGCGTCACCGGCCTGCTGGCGCCGATCCAAGAGCCGGCGGCGCTGGCCGGCCGGCTGTGGGAAATCTTCTCCGCCAAGCCCGCGCAACGCACCGAGATGGGACACGCCGGCCGCCATTTCCTCAACACCCATTTCGGCCAAGCCGCGATAGTCGGCGACTATCTGAATTTGTACGGCCAGTTGTTGGCGAAGGCGGGCGCTTGAGCCTGATCGACTTTGCACCGCGCCGCATCCTAATCATCCGCCTCAGCGCAATCGGCGACATCATCATGAGTTCGGCGCTGATACCGGCGCTGCGGCAGGCTTATCCAGGCGCGCATCTGGCGTGGATGACCGACGCCGCCCACGCCGAATTGCTCTGCGGCCATCCGGGGCTAGACCAACTCATCCTGTGGCCGCGCCAGCATTGGCGGCAGCTGCGCCAGCAGCGCCGCTGGCGGCAATTGTTCGGCGAATTGCGCGGCTTGGCGGCGGAACTGCGGCGGCAGCGCTTCGACTTGGTGCTGGATATCCAAGGTTTGCTGAAAAGCGCGGTTTGGGCGTGGCTGAGTGGCGGCAAAACTCGCATCGGCTTGGGTTCCCGCGAAGGCAGCCAATGGTTGATGACCAAGACCCTGGACACGCGCACCGAAGCCCGCCGGATCGGCGGCGAATACCTGAAGCTGGCACACGCCTTGGGACTTGCGCCCGCAGGCTTCGCGATGGACATCCGCCCGTCGCCGGAGGCCCGGCAACAGGCGCAAGACATGCTGGCCGACCACGGCGTCAGCGGCCCGTTCGCCGTGCTGTGCCCGTTCACCACCCGCCCGCAAAAGCACTGGTTCGAGGCGCGCTGGGCGGATCTGGCGCGGCGGCTGGCCGAGGCGCGCGGCTTGCGCGTGCTGCTGCTGGGCGGGCCGTCGGACACCGCCGCCGCCCGGCGCATCGCCGCCGCCGCGCCGGGCCTGGTGGATTTGGCCGGGCAGACGAACTTGATGCAATGCGCCGCGCTGATCGCCCAAGCTCGCCTGCTGGTCGGCGTGGACACCGGCCTGACCCATTTGGGGATTGCGATGCGGACGCCGACCTTGGCGCTGTTCGGCTCGACCCGGCCTTATCTGGACACCGGCTGCGCCTACGGCAAAGTCCTTTACAATCCCCTGCCCTGCTCCCCGTGCAAGCGCCACCCGTCCTGCGACGGGCGGTTCGACTGCATGCGCGCGCACACGGTGGACATTATTTTGGCGGAAGCCGCAACGCTACTGGAGACAACAACGTGAAAATCCTGCATGTGGAAATGGGCCGCCAGCTTGACGGCGCCGCCCGGCAAGTCGCCTACCTGCTCAATGGCATGGAGAAGTTCCCCGCCGAACACACGCTAGTGTGCGCGAACGGTTCGGAACTCATCGGCGCGCTCAGCAACCGCTCGGTGAAGACCATCCGCATCAAGCCTGCGGAAGAGAAAGGCATGAAATTCATGGGCAGCCTGCGCAAGATCATCCGCTACGAAAAGCCCGATTTCCTGCACATCCATGGGCGCCCTGGGGATGGCTGGGCGGCGTGGGCGGGGAAGCTGGAGAAAAAGCCCTTGGTCTACAGCCTGCGCGTCGATGTGCGCCCGAATGTGCTGCAACGTTACCTCAAGTATTCGCTGTGCAGCCAAGTCATCACCATGTCGCAGAGCATCCGCAAAACCTTGCAGGAAGCCCGCGTCGCCGAAGACAAGCTTGTCCCTATCGCCGCCGCCGTGGACAGCGCCCGTTTCAAGCCGGGGCGCGAGCAGCGCGACGTGTTCCTCACGCAGTATTCCATCCGCAGCGAAGGGCCGGTGCTGGGCGTGGCGGCGCAATGGATTGCCAGCAAAGGCATCAGCACGTTTTTTGGTGCGTTGCCGGCGGTGATTGCCAAGCATCCGGGGACGCGGGCGCTGGTGTTTGGGCGCGGGCCGCTGAAAGACGAGCTGACCCGCGAGCTGAACCGGCGCGGGCTGGAGAAATACGTGCGTCTGGTCGGCTTTGTGCCGGATTTGGAAAACGTCTTGCCGCACCTCGACCTGCTGGTCCATCCGGCCTTGGACGAGGGCATGGGCGTCGTGCTGCTGGAAGCCTCCGCCTGCGGCGTGCCGATAGTCGCCAGCCGGGTCGGCGGCATCGCCGACATCGTCCGCGACCGCTTCAACGGCTTTTTGGTCAAGCCCGGCGACAGCCTGGGGCTGGCCCGGCACATCGTTGACCTGTGGGAAGACCAAGACCAGTGGCGGCTGTTCGGGCGCACCGGGCGGGAAATCGCCGTCGAAAACTTCGGCATCGAGCGGCTGGTGAACGCCCACCGCGATGTCTACCGGAACGTCTAGCACCTGTGAAAATACTGCACGTCGAACTGGGCCGCCACCTCTACGGCGGCGCTCGCCAAGTCGTCTACCTGCTGGACGGGCTGGCCCGCCACAGCGGCGAACATGCGCTGGTGTGCGCGGAAGGCGCGGAAATCGCCAAGGCCATCAGCAACCCGGCGGTGCGCGTCCACGCGCTGAAATCCGCCGGCGATTTGGACTTGGGGTTTATCGACCGGCTGCGGCAAGTCATCCGCGCCGAGCGCCCCGACCTGCTGCACATCCACAGCCGCCGGGGCGACATGCTGGCGGCGATGGCCGGGCGGCTGGAAAATGTGCCGCTGGTGCATAGCCGCCGCGTGGACAACCCGCCCAGCGTGTTTGACCTGCATGTCAAATTCCCGCAGTTCAGCAAGATCATCACCATTTCCGACGGCATCCGCCAAGTGCTGTTGCAGGCCGGCGTGCCGGCCGGGCAAGTGGTCTGCATCCCCAGCGCGGTGGACACCGAACGCTACCAGCCCTTGCCGGGGCGGGCGGTGTTTCGGGCGGCGTTTGGCCTGGACGCCGACGCGCCGGTGCTGGCGATGATCGCCCAATTGATACCGCGCAAAGGCCATGCGGTGTTTTTTGAAGCCCTGCCGCAGGTGTTGGCCCGCCATCCCACCGTCAAGGCGCTGATTTTTGGCCGGGGGCCGTTGGAACAGGAACTGCGCCGCACCGTCTCCGAGCGCGGACTGGATGCGCAGGTCGCGTTCAAAGGCTTCCGCACCGACATGCACGCCATCATCCCGCACATGGACATGGTCATCCATCCGGCGTTCATGGAAGGCTTGGGCGTCGCCTTGCTGGAAGCCGCCGCCTGCGGCGTGCCGATTGCGGCCGGCCGGGCCGGCGGCATCCCGGAAATTGTCCGCGACGGCGTCAACGGTCGGTTGCTGACCCCCGGCGACGCCGCCGGGCTGGCAGAGGCCATCAACGGAATGCTCGACGATCCCGCGTTGTTGGCCCGCTATGGCCAGGCGGGGCGGCAGCTTGTGCTAGAGCAGTTTTCCATCCCGCGCATGGTCGAGCAAAACTGGCGCGTGTATGCGCAATTGCTAGGCGCTGCGGACGCCGCCTGACCTCGCCCCTCCACCCAACCCCCAATCGAAGGTGCAAACTTTTATGAACATCGTCAACGCCTTAAGCTACGACTCGTGGACGCCCGCCGTGGCCCCAGAAGCCGCCGCCGCGCACACCCATGCACTGGAATCCGGCCAACTGGCTTTCTTGCCGGCCTTAAGCTTTGCGCTGGCCGAGGACGAGCGGCATCTGCTGTCGCCGCGCTGGTCTGACGGCAAGGCCAAAAACATCAGCTTCGACCCCGCCGCCCGCGAAGTGCGCCACACCTCGGCGCAAGGCGCCGACCGCGAGGCGCTGGGCCGGATGATGGGGCGATTTGCCGACAGCTCCCGGCAACTGGTCGAAAACCTGTTCCCCAACTATGCCCGGGCCATTCGCTTTGGCCTGACCAGCTACCGCCCGGTCGAAGCCCAAGGCCGTGCCAGTTCGCGCAAAAAAGACGACACGCTGATCCATGTTGACGCCTTCGCCTCCCGGCCCAACCAAGGCGAAAGGCTGCTGCGCGTGTTCAGCAACATCAACCCCGAAGGCAAGCCCCGCGAATGGGTGCTGGGCGAACCGTTCGACGATTTAGCGCGGCGGTTTTTGCCGACCGTCCCCAAGTATTCGGCGGCGGCGGCGTGGCTGTTGCAGAAAACCGGCGTCACCAAAGGCCGGCGCACCCTTTACGACCATTACATGCTGCATTTGCACGATGTCGGCAAACTCGACGCCGGCTATCAGCGCGACTGCCCGAAGACCGCCGTCAGCCTGCCGGCCGGGACGAGTTGGATCGTCTACACCGACCTTGTCCCGCATGCGGTGAAGTCCGGCCAATACGCTTTGGAGCAGACCTTTTATTTGCCGGTCTCCGCGATGCAGAAGCCGGCGCTGTCGCCGCTGCTGACACTGGAATCCTTGCTCGGCCGGAAGCTGGTGTAAGCGATGGATGCCAAAACCCGGAAACGATTGGCGATGTTTGTGGCGTTCTCCGGCACCGGCGGCGTCGAGCGCGTCGCTCACAGCCTGCTGCAAGGGCTGTCCGCCTACGATATCGACGTGGACTTGCTGGCGGTGGTCGGCAAAAAAGGCTGGTTGCCGGAAATTCCCTGGCCGAACATCCGCGTCATCACGCTGCGCACGCGCAGCAGCCAACTGGCGCTGTGGGAAGTCGCAGCCTATCTGCGCCGCGAGCGCCCGGACGTGCTGTTGGTGGCGAAAGACCGCGCCATGCGGATGGCGGTGCTGGCGCGTTGGCTGGCCCGCTCCGACACCCGGCTGGTCGGCCAATTGCACAACAATGTCTCCGGCTACTTGGCGACGAAGACGCCGCTGCAACGCTGGCTGCGCACCGCGCCGATGCGCTGGCTGTTCCCTTATCTGGACAAGATCATCTGCGTGTCGCAAGGCGTCATCGAGGACACCGTGCAAATCACCGGCCTGTCCCGCGAGCGCATGGTCGCCATCGCCAACCCCATCATCACCCCCGACATCTACCCGAAAAGCGAAGAGCCGGTCAGCCATCCGTGGCTACAGCCCGGCGAGGCCATCCCCGTCATCATCGGCGCCGGCCGGCTGACGCCGGAAAAAGACTTCGCCACGCTGATCCGGGCATTCGCCAGGCTGCGCCAACAGCGCGAATGCCGCCTGCTGATTTTGGGGCAAGGCCCGCTGCGGGCGGACTTGGAACAACTGGCCGCTGAGCTAGGTCTGGCCGGACAGGTGTCGCTGCCCGGCTATGACGCCAACCCCTACGCCCATATGAAAAAATCTGCGCTGTTCGTGTTGTCCTCGGCTTGGGAAGGTTCCGGCAATGTGCTGGTCGAGGCGCTGGCCTTGGGCGTGCCGTCGGTGTCCACCGACTGCCCCTATGGCCCTAGCGAAACCTTGGCCGCTGGCCGCTACGGCCGGCTGGTGCCGGTCGGCGACGACGCCGCGCTGGCCGAAGCCATGGGCAAAACGCTCGACAACCCGCTGCCGACGGCCACGCTGCAACAAGCCGCCGCAGATTTCGGCCTGGCCCGCAGCACCCGCCGCTATATGGAGGAATTGGGGCTGGCCCCGTCCGCCTAGCCGTCGGCCATACGCTGCGCGTTCTCGCTGCCGTCAGCCCACGCTGAAAAAACATCCGTCATTCCGGCCGGGAGCCGGAATCCAGCGTCCAGGGAGGGCAAACTCGCCCGCTTCACCTGCTTCGACAAAACGCCCGCCATGAACCTTCACCCGCCCGCGCAGGCTTGGCACGAACACGCAGGCCGCATCGGCCTGTACGCGCTGCTGCTGTTTTATCAGCTTAACGCCACCGTCGCCTATATCGGCCTGGATCTGACCGTCTTGGCGTTTCTGGCGCAAGCCCCGCGTTGGTGGCCCTTGCTCAGACGCGAGCCGGTGGCCCGGCTACTCGTCGTCATCGTGCTGTATCTGCTGGCCTACGCCGGCTGGGCGGCGCATGAATTCCCCGCCTCCGCCCCGGCGCAATGGATGGCCGTTGGCAATTGGCTGCACTGGCTGGCGTTCCCGCCGGTCGCGTGGCAGATCCACGCCAACCGGCGGCAGATCAATTGGCTGCTGGCCAGCTTGGCGGCGGGTTTGTTGATGCGGGTGTTCACCCATCTGCAATGGGGCCAGCTTGCCGACATCTTCCACTGGCCGCGCACCGGCTTCGGCTATGTCGAAACCGTGTTCGGCCCGCTGGCCGGCGTCACCGCGCTCGGCCTGCTGCTGCTCGCCCCGCGCTGCGCCGCCGCGACTGCCTGGCGGCGGCTGCGTGTGGGGCTGGCGCTGGCCGGTTTGCTGGTGGCGCTGGAAGCCTTGGTGCTGTCGCAGACGCGGGGCGCGTTGCTGGCCGCGCTGCTGGTGTTCCCACTGGTCGCGGCGGGCCAATACGGCGGCTGGCTGCGCCGCCATGCCACACTGTCCGCCAAAACCTTGACGCTGGCGCTGGTGCTGGCCGTCGCCGCCGGGTTGTTTGTGCGGCAAAACGCCGGCCTGCTGGCGGATCGCCTGCAATTCAACGCGCACTCAGTCGAACAGCTTGACCAACGCGACGCCGCCTCCGCCCCGGCCCGCAGCATCGGCTACCGGCTGGTGCTGTGGCGCATCGGCCTTGAGCAATGGCAGCGTCGCCCGCTGTTGGGATGGGGGCCGGGCAGCACCGAAATGCTGCTGCGACAAGCGGCGGAACAGGCGTTGACGCAAGCCGACGGCAGCAACCTCTACCCGCATCTGCACAGCCACTATGTTGAATTCCTCGTCCGCTTCGGCCTGCTCGGCAGCCTGCTGTTCGCCGCCTTGCCTGCGCTATTGTTGCGTGGCGTCTGGCTGGCCGCGCGGCGCGGTGTCATTCCTTGGGATTACGCCCGCTTCCTGCTGGCCGGGTCGGCGTTCACCGCCATCGTCATGGCCTTCGATTTTCAAATCTTCAAATTCGCTTGGCGCAACTACTGCCTGATTTGGGCGGCGCTGGGCTATGCCGTGTGCCTGGACAACCTGACCCGCCAACCGCAATGACTAAAAACCGCCGCTCCGACCGCCCGCACAAAAGCAGCTTCGCCATTTACCGCCGCCTGCTCGGCTACGGCCTGCCATATTGGAAAATGTTCGCGGTCTCCGTCGTCGCCATGTCGATCTACGCCATGCTCGGCCCGGCCTTCGCCAAGCTCATTCAACCGCTGATCGACGGCAGCTTCGTCGAACATGACCCCTCCTTCCTGCGGCAAGCGCCGCTGATTCTGCTGGGGCTGTCGCTGATCCGCGGCGTCACCGGGTTTTTGGGCGACTACTGCTCCGGCTGGGTCGGCCGGCGCATCATCGCCGACCTGCGCCGCCAACTGTTCGACCAATTCCTCAACCTGCCCTGCGGCTATTACGACCGCGCCTCCTCCGGCGAACTGCTGTCCAAGCTGCTCTACAACACCGAACAAGTCGCCCAGGCGATGACCGAAGGCGCGGTGAACCTGATTAAGGACGGCCTCAGCATGGTCGGCCTGACCGCGCTGATGGTCTACGAAAACGTCCAATTGTCGATGATCTTCCTGATCGTCGGCCCGATTTTGGGCGTCAGCGTCGGCAAAATCACCCGCCGCTTCCGCAAAATCTCCGCCCGCATCCAAGACTCCATGGGCAGCGTCAGCCATGTCGCGCAAGAAATCATCGAAGCCCAGCGCATCGTCAAAGTGTTCAACGGCAAAGACTACGAAACCGTCAAATTCGCCCGCGAAAACAACTACAACCAACGCCAGCAGATGAAGCTCATCATCACCAACGCCATGAGCGGGTCGGTGATCCAATTGATCTACGTCTCCGGCTTCGCGGCGATTCTTTACGCGGTGTCCATCGACTCGGTGCGGCAGACCATCACCCCCGGCAGCCTCATCGCCTTCATCGCCGCCATGGCGATGATGCAAAGCCCGATCAAACGCTTCACCCAAGCCATCGGCTTAGTGCAAAAAGGCGTCGCCGCCAGCGACAGCATTTTTGAAATGCTCGACATGGAACGCGAGCGCGACCACGGCACACTCGAACTGGCGCGGGTCGAAGGCCGCATCGAATACCGCGATGTCGCGCTGGCCTACCAAGATCGCCAAGAAAAAGCCCTAGACGACATCAGCCTCAACGTCCCGGCCGGCAAAACCATTGCCCTCGTCGGCCAGTCCGGCAGCGGCAAAACCTCGCTGATCCGCCTGCTGCCCCGGCTGTACGAGGCGACCGGCGGGCAAATCTTGATCGACGGCCACGACATCCGCGACTTCACCCTCGCCAATCTGCGCACCCACATCGCCTACGTCGGCCAAGAAGTCACCCTGTTCAACGACACCGTCGCCAACAACATCGCCTACGGCTGCCGCGACAGCGTCGATTTGGAAACCATCCGCGAAGCGGCGCGGGCCG